>NZ_VFWS01000003.1:0-139462 GCF_006443065.1 Mesorhizobium sp. B1-1-5
GTCTCACTCCGCTGGAACACCCCTCATCCGTCTCGGCGCTGCGCGCCGATCCACCTTCTCCCACAAGGGGAGAAGGACAGGGCGATCACTTCCCGGCGGTCCCGACCGTTTCCAGCGTCTTCGGCTTAGCCAGCCGGCCATGGCCCGAGACCGCGTTGCCGGCCTCCGGCGCAAGCCGCATGAAAGTGATCGATGCCGCCGCCGAGACGGCTGCCACGATGAAGAAGGCGATGTGGAAATCCCGTAGGGTTAGCGGCCCGCCATGGATCGAGGTCGACACTTCGAGGATGCCGCCAGCTAGCGCCACGCCGAGCGCGATCGACAATTGCTGGAAAACCGCCGTGATCGGCGTCGCCTTGCTGGTGTCGGCGGGCATGATCTCGGCATAGGAAAGCGCATTGACGCCGGTGAAGAACATCGAGCGGATGAAGCCGCCGACCAAAAGGATCGCCAGCATCAGCGCATAAGGCGTCTGCGGCGTGAACAGGCCGTAGATGGCGATCGATGCGGCCGCGACAAGCGAGCCCCAGATCAGCACGCGGCGGAAGCCGGCGAGCCTGAAGATCAGCGCGGTCACGAACTTCATGCCGATGGCGCCGATCGCCGAGACGAAGGTGATCATGCCGGACTGGAAGGGCGTCAGCCCGAAGCCGATCTGGAACATCAGCGGCAAAAGGAACGGCACCGCGCCGATGCCGATGCGAAACAGCGAGCCGCCGAGCACCGAGGACCGGAAAACCTGGTTGCGGAACAGCTCCAGCGCCAGCAGCGGGTTCCCGGCGCGGCGGGCATGGAGGAGATAGAGCGCGCCCGAGATTACGCCGACGACAATGGTGACGAAGCCGGCCGTCGGCGGCAGCGCCGGCAAGCTGACGACGGAAAGGCCGAAGACGACGCCGGAAGCGGCAAGGCCGGAGAGCACGAAGCCCGGGAAATCGAGCGGCGGCGTCTCGGCGGGCTCCGTCCTGGGCAAATAGCGGGTGGCGAGCCACATGCCGATGAAGCCGATCGGCACGTTGATCAGAAAAATCCAGTGCCAGGTGAAGTATGTGGTGATGAAGCCGCCGATCGGCGGGCCGACGAGCGGGCCGACCAGCGCCGGCACGGTCAGCCAGGACATCGCCGCGACCAGCTCGCTCTTGGGCGTGGCGCGCACCAGCACCAGGCGGCCGACCGGCGTCATCATCGCCCCGCCCATGCCCTGCAGGAAGCGCGACACCACGAAAGCCGGCAGTGAATTGGAAAACGCGCAGGCAACCGAGCCGGCGATGAAGACGCCGATCGCAGCGCGAAAGACGTTTTTGGCGCCGAACCGGTCGGCCATCCAGCCGCTGATCGGAATGAAGATCGCCAACGACACCAGATAAGCCGTCAGCGCCAGCTTCAGCGCGATCGGGCTGGTGTGGATGTCGACAGCGATCGCCGGCAGCGACGTCGCGATCACGGTCGAATCCATGTTCTCCATGAACAATGCGACCGCCAGGATAAGCGGGATGATGCGGTTCAAGGGAAACGCCCTGATCTGTCTTCGCGATTCTAGGCCCGGCTTGGGGGCGAACCGGTGCGACCGGGCGGTTATCACGCCTCGGCCCGGATGTCGCATTAAATTGCTGTCACTTTTGCGGGAGCGCAACCAGTGGTAGGGCAATTTCTCGGCGGAATGTCGTTGTACCGGGCGTACCGTCATACTACCGATGCTGCATGGAGTGCTGACATGGACAACACCGTTTCCATAGCTGACGTCGAACGCAAACTCTCCTTCATCCTGCGCGGAGCCAGTGAAGGACGGAGCTATGTCGTCGTAAGCAATGGGCGGCCTATGGCGCGGATCGTCCCTGCCGACGCGCATGACTTATTTCCCCGCTCGCGCGCAGCGTTGTTGTCTCGGCTCAAACAACAGCCGGTTGTCGCTGTCGGAAACTGGACACGCGACGACACTTACGACGACTAACGATAAGGTTCTTGGCGCGAAACAGGAACGCGTCCCATCCCGCAACGATCGGCTTTTCAACCGCCCCAGGACGTGGTACCAGCCAGCGCCAATCCTGAAAGGGAAGATGAGAGTCGGCGCTGGCCAATCGGCCTGGCGCCTTTTCCGCATTCAAAAGGACTGGCCATGGCAAAAATCATCGAAACGTCCACCGGCGCGCTGGCGCTGACCTTCGACGACGTGCTTTTGCAGCCCGGCCATTCCGAAGTCATGCCTGGCGAAACCGACATCCGCACCCGCATTGCCGGCGACATAGATCTCAACGTGCCGATCCTGTCGGCGGCCATGGACACCGTCACCGAGGCGCGGCTGGCGATCGCCATGGCGCAGGCCGGCGGCATCGGCGTCATCCACCGCAATTTCTCGCCGTCCGAACAGGCCGAGCAGGTCAGGCAGGTGAAGAAATTCGAATCCGGCATGGTGGTGAACCCGGTCACCATCGGCCCCGACGCAACGCTGGCCGATGCGCTGGCGCTGATGCGCGCCTATTCGATTTCCGGCATTCCGGTGGTCGAAAATGGCGGCACCGGCGGCCATACGGTCGGCCGTCTGGTCGGCATCCTCACCAACCGCGACGTGCGCTTCGCCTCCGACCCGGCGCAGAAGGTCTACGAGCTGATGACGCGTGAGAACCTGATCACGGTCAAGGAGAATGTCGACCAGGACGAAGCCAAACGTCTCCTTCACAAGCACCGCATCGAGAAGCTGGTGGTGGTCGACAGGAATGGCAATTGCGTCGGCCTGATCACCGTCAAGGACATCGAGAAGTCGCAGCTCAACCCGCACGCCACCAAGGACGCGCAAGGTCGCCTGCGTGCCGCCGCCGCCACCAGCGTCGGCGATGACGGCTTCGAGCGCGCCGAGCGCCTGATCGACGCCGGCGTCGACCTTTTGGTCATCGACACCGCGCATGGCCATTCGCAGCGCGTGCTGGATGCGGTGACGCGGGCGAAGAAACTGTCGAACTCCGTGCGCATCCTGGCCGGCAATGTCGCCACGGCCGACGGCACGCAGGCGCTGATCGATGCCGGCGCCGACGCCGTCAAGGTCGGCATCGGCCCGGGTTCGATCTGCACCACCAGAATCGTGGCCGGTGTCGGCGTCCCGCAGCTGTCGGCGATCATGTCGGCGGTCGAGACGGCCAGCAGGGCCGGCGTCAGTGTCATTGCCGATGGCGGCATCAAATATTCTGGCGATCTCGCCAAGGCGCTTGCCGCGGGAGCAAGTGCGGCCATGATCGGCTCGCTGCTTGCCGGCACCGACGAGAGCCCAGGCGAGGTCTATCTGCACCAGGGCCGCTCCTTCAAGGCGTATCGCGGCATGGGTTCGGTCGGCGCCATGGCGCGCGGCTCGGCCGACCGTTACTTCCAGGCTGAAGTTCGCGATACGCTAAAGCTGGTTCCGGAGGGCATTGAAGGGCAGGTTCCCTACAAAGGACCTGTGGCTGGCGTGCTGCACCAGCTTGCAGGCGGCCTGAAAGCCGCTATGGGTTATGTGGGTGGACGTGACCTTGCAGATTTCCGCGAGCGCGCCACTTTTGTGCGCATATCCAACGCCGGACTTCGTGAAAGCCATGCCCATGACGTCACGATCACCCGCGAAAGCCCCAATTACCCGGGCGGAATTTGATCGGGAGGCCGATCGGCCCGACCGCCGGGGGCTGTGGCGTTACTTGAGCGTGGCGGTGCTGCGGCTGTCGCGTCACGCGGCGGCGCTCTCCATTGCCTCGATTGCGCTGTTCCTGGTCATGACGGCGCTGGAGTTTCTCTATTTCCAGCGCTTGAGCGGCGGCCTGGCCTCGCTCGACATGCGCGTCGCCGGCTTCACGCCCGACGAAGGCATGGCGTGGCTCACCGCGCTCGGCCGGCGCGGCGGCGAGATCATTATCGTCTGGCACTATTTGACCTTCGATCTTTTGTTCCCGGCGCTGCTGTCGCTTACGCTGGTGAGCCTTATCCTCGCCTTCGGGCGGCGACTCAGCACCTTCCGCGCCATGCCGGCGCAGTTGCAGGCCCTGTTCTCGCTGGTGCTGGTGGCGCCCTATGGGGTCGCAGACTACGCCCAGAATTTTGCCATGGCGCGGCTGCTCTCCGATTTCCAGCTGGCCAATCCCGATTCGCTGGCCTTCGCCTCTTCGCTGACGGTCACCAAATTCGCGCTGCTGGCGATCCCGGTCTTCGTCATCGCGGTCTTCGCGCTGGCCGGGCGGCGACGCTGAGGACAAGCAGATGCGCCAGACAGCCATCTTCTGGCCGATGCTGGCACATGTTCTTCTGGTCTATGTCGTCTATCTGGTGATGTTCAAGCGGCGCTATCTCGCCGTTAAGTCGGGCGAGGCCAGGATCGGCCAGTACAAGGTCCGCTCAACCGAGCCCGCCTCGAGCATCACCGTCGCCAACAACCTGATCAACCAGTTCGAGCTGCCGGTTCTCTTCCACGTGCTGTGCCTGGCGCTGTTCGTCACCAACGGCGTGAACTACCTGACGCTGACGTTGATGTGGCTGTTCATAGTCACGCGCTATGTCCACGCCTGGGTGCATCTCGACAGAAACCATGTGCTGCACCGCAGCCGCGCCTTCTTCCTTGGCGCCGGCATACTTCTCATCGCCTGGATATGGTTCGCGCTCCACCTGCTCGAGGTGGTGTGAGCTTTCCCTTCTCCCCCTGTGGGAGAAGGTGGCCGCGCAGCGGCCGGATGAGGGGTGTTCCAGCTTGACACGGACTTAAGCCAGCATTGGATGCCGCGATAAGAGATCGCCAGCGTTTCACTCCGCTGGAACACCCCTCATCCGTCTCGGCGCTGCGCGCCGATCCACCTTCTCCCGCAAGGGGAGAAGGGGGAGGCGCTACAGCTCGAACAACGCGATCCGGCGCTTGTCGAATTTGATGCCGATCTCGCCGCGTACCAGCCTTAGCGCCTGCTCGCCGAAAACGGCGCGCCGCCAGCCCTGCAACGCCGCCACGTCGGCTTCGTCGCCCTCGGCGGCTATGCGGTCGATATCGTCGCTGGAGGCAAGCACCTTGGTAGCCACGCCTTCCTTCTCCGCGACGATCCTGAGCAGCACCTTGAGCAGTTCCGCCGCCGCGCTCGACCCCTCCGGCGGCTGCACGCTTTTCGGCAGTTTCGGCATCGCGTCCTTGGGCAGCGCCAGCGCCGCGTTGACCGCGCCGAGCAGCGCGGTTGCCGTCGCGGAGCGTTCCCAACCTTTCGGCGTGGTGCGCAGCTTGCCGAGCGCGGCCGCATCGCGCGGCGCCTGCTGGGCGATCTCGTAGATCGCGTCGTCCTTGAGCACACGGCCGCGCGGCACGTCGCGCTCGCGCGCCTCGCGCTCGCGCCAGGCCGCCACCGTCTGCACGATCGCCAGCTCCTGCGGTTTGCGCAGCCGCATCTTCAGCCGTTTCCAGGCATCCTCGGGATGCGGATCGTAGGTGTCGCGCGAGGTGAGGACATCCATCTCCTCGTTCAGCCAGTGGCCGCGATTCTCGCGCTTCAGCTCGGCGCTGAGATGCTGGTAGACCTCGATCAGGTGGGTGACGTCGGCAAGCGCGTATTCGAGCTGCTTGTCGGAGAGCGGCCGGTGCCGCCAGTCGGTGAAGCGCGAGGACTTGTCCAGCCGGGCTCCGGTGACCTTCTGCACGAGCTGGTCGTAGGAAACGCTGTCGCCGAAGCCGCAGACCATCGCCGCCACCTGGGTGTCGAACACCGGATGCGGCACCAGATCGCCGAGATGGACGATGATTTCGATGTCCTGGCGCGCCGCGTGAAAAACCTTCAGCACCGCTTCGTTGGCCATGAGCCGGAAAAACGGTTTCAGGTCGATGCCGGGCGACAACGGGTCGATAAGCGCCTCAATCCCAGGCGCGGCGATCTGGATCAGGCAAAGGATCGGCCAGAAGGTCGTCTCGCGGATGAATTCGGTATCGACGGTAACGAATTCCGATTTTTCGAACGCCGCGACAACGCTCTCGAGTTCTTCTTGTGTGGTGATGACCTGCATCAAATCGCTTTTGGCACAATATTAGGCCTCTTTCAATTTCAGCCGCGCGCGCATTCGTCAAGCGCCGCGACGTCGTCACGCACCGCTAGTTTCGCGCGATGGCGATATGCGATGGCCCGGCGGGGCGGTTCAGGCCTCGCCGGCCTGCGCCTCCACGCTTTGCCTTGCGGTGTCCGCGGCTTCGGCCGATGGCCGTCGGCCAAGCGCGCCGGCTGTGGCCAGGCTGAGCAGGATGAACGGGATACCGATGCCATAGGCCGAGCGGATACCCCAGTGGTCCGACACGAAGCCGAGCAGCGGCGGGCCAAGCAGAAAGGCGACGAAGGAGATCTGCGACAGAGCCGCGACATTGATCGCCGCCGGACGGTCTGTGCGCTGCGCCGCAGCCGAGATCGCCAGCGGAAAGATGGCGCTGCTGCCGATGCCCAGAAGCGCGAAGCCCAGCATCGAGATGAGGGGCAGGGGCGAGAAGAAGACGATGAACACGCCGACCGCCATTGTTGCCAGCAGCACGCGCGCTACGCCGCTCGGCGAGTGGCGGTCGACAAAGCTGTCGGCGAAGAAGCGTGTCGTCGCCTGCGAGAAGGCGAACAGCGCCACGGTGAAGCCGGCAACGAAGGGGCCTGAGTCGAACACTGTGCGCATATAGATGGCGGACCAGTCCATGCTGGCGCCTTCCATCAGCATTGCCGACAGTGTCACCGCGACGAGGATGAGGATCGGCAGCGTCGGGCGGGCGAATATCGGCGGCTTGTCGCCGGTCGCGGCGAAACGGGCAGGTGCGGGTTCGAAGCCGCCCAGGAACAGCGCCATCGCAACCGCCACGGTCGGCACCACCAGCGCCAGATGCAGTTGCGGCGACAGGCCGAGATGCGCCAGCGCGCCGCCGAACAGGCCGGCGCCGAAGAAGCCGATGCTCCAGAACGAATGCGCCCGGTTCATGATGCGCCGCTTGAGCAGGAACTCGGTCCTGTCCGCCTCGACATTCAAAATGATCTCGATGCTGCCGATCATTAATCCGACCGGGAGCAGCATCAGGAACAGGGCCGCGGGGCCTGACGCATGCACCGCGACGGCATAGGCGAAGCCAAGCAGCGGCACCAGCCACAGCAGCGCGCGGCGGAAGCCGACGCGCTCCAGGATCGGCGTCGCCAGCGTCAGCGCGATCAGAGTGCCGATCGGCGTCCCGATCAGGGCGAGACCGAGCGTGCCGTCCTCGATCTGCATGGCCCGCTTGATATCGGGCAGCCGCGGAAAGATATTGCCCATGGCAAAGGAATAGATCGCGAAGCCGGCATAGACGCGGTGCTGGGGGGCGAGTTTCAGGCCAAGGGTCATCAGGCAAATCCGATAAGGAGTTTTTGGCGGCGGCTCTCAGGCTGCCGGTGACGTTGTTTCTTGCATGAACAGGCAAAACATGCAATAACGTGCACAAATAAATAGGATCGTGCATGCTTACTGAAGAACGCCACCAACTCATTCGCGACCGGCTTGCGGCCGACGGAAAGGTGCTGGCGGGCGAGCTCGCCAGCCGTTTCGGCGTGTCGGAGGACACTGTGCGCCGCGATCTGAGGGAACTGGCGAAGGCCGGGCAGCTGCGTCGCGTTTATGGCGGCGCTGTCCCATCGGGGCCCTTTGCAGCCGCGCCGCTCAGCCAGCGCAGCCGTCATGCGGTCGAGGAGAAAACCCGGCTCGCCAAGGCGGCTGTTGCGCTGCTCGGCGCGGGGCAGTCGCTGTTCATCGACGGCGGCACGACCAACGAGGCGATCGCCCGGGCGATCCCGCGCGACATGGAGCTGACCGTCGCCACCAACTCGCTGGGCGTCGCCTCGGCTCTGACGGACCTTCCCCTGGTCGAGCTGATCGTGCTCGGCGGCCGCTACGTGCCCGATCTCGGCACCTGCGTCGGGACCGATACGCTCGCCGCTGTGGCGCAGCTCGGCGCCGATCTGTTCTTTCTGGGCTCCTGCGGGCTGGATGTCGCGCGCGGCGTCACCGCCTTCGATTCGGCCGAAGCCGAGGTGAAGCGCGCCATGGCGAAAAACAGCGCCGGCATCGTCATTGCCGTCACCAACGACAAGCTCGCCACCGCGGCGCCCTATCGCGTGGCGGAGGCCGATGCGATCCGCCATCTCGTGGTGGAAAGGACCGCACCTGCTGCCACGCTCGCCGATTTCCAAAGTCGGGGTGTGCAAGTCCACTTTGCCTGAACGGTCGCAGCGGCGCGCCTGTGTGACCGCTTGCCTTGACAAAGCCGGCCTCTCATGCGCTTTTCGCGCCAATTTTCGAGCCGGGCCGGCGCCCGCAATTTCCGGACTTACCCCATGACCATGCATCGTTACCGCAGCCACACCTGTGCCCAGTTGAGAAAGAGCGATGTCGGCAATTCCGTCCGCCTGTCGGGCTGGGTGCATCGCGTGCGCGATCATGGCGGGCTGCTCTTCATCGATCTTCGCGACCATTACGGCCTGACCCAGATCGTCGCCGATCCGGATTCGCCGGCCTTCAAGGTCGCCGAGACCTTGCGCGGCGAATGGGTGATCCGCGTCGACGGCGAGGTCAAGGCGCGGCTGCCGGAAACCGTCAATCCGAACCTGCCGACCGGCGAGATCGAGATTTTCGCGCGCGCGATCGAAGTGCTGTCGGCCGCCAAGGAGCTGCCGCTGCCGGTGTTCGGCGAGCCGGATTACCCCGAGGACATCCGCCTGAAATACCGCTTCCTCGATCTGCGTCGCGAGACGCTGCACAAGAACATCGTCGCGCGCACCAAGATCATCGCCGAGATGCGCAAGCGCATGGGGGAGGTCGGCTTCACCGAGTTTTCGACGCCGATCCTCACCGCGTCGTCGCCCGAAGGCGCGCGCGACTTCCTGGTGCCGTCGCGCATCCATCCCGGCACCTTCTACGCGCTGCCGCAGGCACCGCAGCAGTACAAGCAACTGATCATGGTCTCCGGCTTCGACCGCTATTTCCAGATCGCGCCCTGCTTCCGCGACGAGGATCCGCGCGCCGACCGCCTGCCGGGCGAATTCTACCAACTCGACCTCGAGATGAGCTTCGTCGAGCAGGACGATGTGCTCTCCACCCTAGCGCCGGTGATGACGTCCGTGTTCGAGGCTTTCGCCAATGGCAAGCCCGTCACCAAGGAATGGCCGCGCATCCCCTATGATGTTGCCATGCGCAAATACGGCACCGACAAGCCGGACTTGCGCAACCCGATCGTAATGCAGGCGGTTTCCGATCATTTCCGCGATTCCGGCTTCAAGGTCTTCGCCAACATCCTGGCCAACGATCCGAAAGCGCAGGTGTGGGCCATCCCGGCAAAGACCGGTGGCAGCCGCGCCTTCTGCGACCGCATGAATTCCTGGGCGCAGGGCGAGGGGCAGCCTGGCCTCGGCTACATCTTCTGGCGCAAGGAAGGCGAAAAACTCGAAGGCGCCGGTCCGCTCGCCAAGAACATCGGTGAGGAGCGCACCGAGGCGATCCGCCTCCAGCTCGGCCTTGCCGACGGAGACGCTGCCTTCTTCGTCGCCGGCGACCCGAAGAAGTTCGTCTCCTTTGCCGGTGCGGCGCGCACCCGAGCCGGCGAGGAATTGAACCTCGTCGACCGCGACCGCTTCGAGCTCTGCTGGATCGTCGACTTCCCGTTCTTCGAATGGAACGAGGACGAGAAGAAGATCGACTTCGCCCACAATCCGTTCTCGATGCCGCAGGGCGGCATTGACGCCCTGACCAACCAGGAGCCGCTCGGCATCAAGGCCTTCCAGTACGATGCGGTCTGCAACGGCTTCGAGATCGCCTCGGGCGGCATCCGCAACCATCTGCCGGAAACCATGGTCAAGGCCTTCGAGATGGTCGGTCTGGATCGGCAGACGGTCGAGGATCGCTTTGGCGGCCTCTACCGTGCCTTCCAGTATGGCGCGCCGCCGCATGGCGGAGCGGCATTCGGCATCGACCGCGTCGTCATGCTTTTGGTCGGCGCCAAGAACCTGCGCGAGATCACCATGTTCCCGATGAACCAGCAGGCCTACGACCTGTTGATGAACGCGCCTTCGGAAGCGAGCCCGCAGCAGCTGCGCGAGCTGTCGCTGCGCGTCGCCGCGGCGAAGAAGGAAGGCTAAAAGCCGTAGCCAGGATATTCTTTTCGCTACAAGAACCGCCTTCAACAAGAAAAGCCCGGCATCGCTGCCGGGCTTTTCTTTGGACTGACTGTTCGATCAGTCCTGGTTCGCCTTGACCTTGACGCCAAGCGTCTTCGGCAGGTCGAGCGGGTTGGACATGGCGCCGGCCATGATCAGCGCGAACGGCACCGACGACGGCGGCTCGGCCGAGATTTCCAGGCTCTTTGGATTGTCGAGGAAGGTGTTGACCGCCGCCGAGACTTCCGCCGTCAGCTCGGGATTGTTGAGCTGCGCCATGCCGAACGGCACGATCGCCTTGGCCTGGTTGGCGACGTCCTTGGCCGACATGCCTTGTTGCTTGCCGACATAGTCGAGCACCTTGCCGGTGAGCGAATCGTCCTCGAAGCGCACCGATGCGCCGTTGAAGGAAAGCTGCTGCATCAGGCCGAGCATGGCCATGCCTTGCGCGGAATTGTCGGCGCCTTCCGGCTGGGCGGCGAGCTTCTTCTGCATCTCCTGCATCGACTTGATGAAGTCGAGCGTGTAGCCGCCGAGGTTGAAAGTCATGCCGAGCGTGCCGGCATTCTCGACCGATACGTCATATTTCGACAGCTCCATCTTGCCGTCGCTCGGCTGCCAAGTGCCGGCCATCGAGATGTTGCCCGAGATGTTCTGGTAGCCAAGCGCGTCGATCGCTTCCTTGGACTTCGGATCGTCGACCAGCGACAGGTCGGCGGTGAATTTTTCGGTGTTGGCGGTAAAGTCCATCGCCTTGCCGTCGGCCGGGGGGGTGATCTGGACGGCAAGCCCGTCCATCGCGAAAGCCGTCTTGTCGCCGACCTTGACCGTCATGTTGGAAAGTTCCGCCGACTTGTACATCATCAGCGAGCCGAGCGGATCGGTGCCGCCTTCGGCCGGGACCTTCATGTCGTGGACGACCACCGGGCTGAGATTGAGCGTAACGCCGTCCTTGCTGTGCTCGAAAGGCGAGGTCGAGAGGGTTGCGATCTCATAGCCGCCATTGGCTTCGCTGACTCCTTCCAGCTTCACGTCGCCTATCGGCAGCGCTTCCTTCTCGGCCGCCGGCTTGATGGAAACACCTTGCAGGACGGCGTTCGAATCGTCGCCGGAGACGCCTGTCCAGGAAATCTCGACGCCCTGGGCGGCAAGGGCCGCCTTGATGCGCTCGGCCACCGCCGGATCGGCGGCGAAGGCCGAATTGAGCGGCAGCGTCAGCAGAAAGGTCGAAAAGGCCAGTTTCTTGAGTGTTGAGCGTTGGATTGTCATGGCGAGTTCCCTGTCCTGGATTGCCTATTGTGAAATTATTTTTGACATCTGCTCCATCACCATTCCGTGACGAACGGGACGGGAAAAAGGCATTTCCGGGCCCATTTGTCGAAAACGGCGATGAAAAGCAAACGCCGGTCGGCAGCTATTGCCCGATGCGGTGAATTTGTCATGAAGACCGCGGCTTTCCTCCGCCAGCGCGTTGCATTGCCAGATAGCGGCCGCATGTAACGGATTGATGTTGGCCGGCGTTGTATTGCCGACTAAGCCTGTTGCAGATCGGCGGCAAATTGCAGCCGCCGCGGCGCCGCTTCCGTGAAATTCTTCACACCGCCGGCTGCGCATCTATAGCCGCGGCGAATGCGCCGACGTTCACGCGGCGCTTGCCGCGAATCACCCGCTCGGCTAGTCCAAATCCATGGGAAAAAGGCTTTTGCCGCCTGACGACAATGGCGGCGGCGATAAAATCGAACCGGTCGATCTGAAGGAAGCGCTCGAGCGGCGCTACCTCGCTTACGCGCTGTCGACCATCATGCACCGGGCGCTGCCGGACGTGCGCGACGGACTGAAGCCGGTCCATCGCCGCATCATGCATGCCATGCGGCTGCTCAGGCTCAACCCCGATCAGGGCTTCGCCAAATGCGCCCGCATCGTCGGCGACGTGATGGGCAAGTTCCATCCGCATGGCGACCAATCGATCTACGACGCCTTGGTGCGCCTCGCGCAGGATTTCTCGATGCGCTACCCGCTGGTCGACGGGCAGGGCAATTTCGGCAACATCGACGGCGATAACGCCGCGGCGATGCGCTACACCGAAGCACGCATGACCGAGGTGGCGAGCGAGCTGCTTGCCGGCATCACCGAGGACGCGGTCGATTTTCGGCCGACCTACAATGAAGAGGACGAGGAGCCGTCCGTCCTGCCGGGCGCTTTCCCCAACCTGCTCGCCAACGGCTCGTCGGGCATTGCCGTCGGCATGGCGACCTCGATCCCGCCGCACAACGCCGCCGAGCTTTGCGACGCAGCACTCCATCTGATCGAGCATCCCGAAGCGCCGGTGGCGAAGTTGATGGATTTCGTCCAGGGGCCGGATTTTCCGACCGGCGGCATCATCGTCGACAGCCGCGCCTCGATCCTCGAAGCCTATGAGACGGGCCGCGGCGGTTTCCGGGTGCGCTCCAAATGGGGCCAGGAGGACCAGGGCAGGGGCACCTGGAGCATCGTCGTCACCGAGATCCCTTATGGCGTGCAGAAGGCCAGGCTGATCGAGAAGATCGCCGAGCTTTTGATGGCGCGTAAGCTGCCGCTGCTCGAAGACATCCGCGACGAGAGCGCGGAGGACATCCGCATCGTCCTGGTGCCGAAGAGCCGCACGGTCGATCCCGGCATCCTGATGGAATCGCTGTTCAAGCTCACCGAGCTTGAAAGCCGCTTCCCGCTCAACATGAACGTGCTGTCGCGCGGCAAGGTGCCGAACGTCCTGTCGTTGAAGGGCGTGCTGAGGGAGTGGCTCGACCACCGCCGTGAGGTTCTGATCCGCCGCTCGAAATACCGGCTCGGCGAGATCGAGAAGCGGCTGGAAATCCTCGCCGGCTACCTGATCGCCTATCTCAACATCGACGAGGTCATCAGGATCATCCGCGAGGAGGATGAGCCCAAGCAGGTGATGATGGCCCGCTGGTCGCTCACCGACAACCAGGCCGAAGCGATCCTCAACATGCGCCTGCGCGCCTTGCGCAAGCTCGAAGAGATCGAGATCCGCAAGGAATTCGACGGCCTCACCGCCGAGAAGAAGCAGATCGAGGCCCTGCTGGCTTCGGACGCCAAGCAATGGTCGACGATCAAGTGGGAAGTCGCCAAGGTCCGCGACACGTTCGGTCCGCAGACCGAGCTCGGCAAGCGTCGCACCCAGTTTGCCGATGCGCCCGAGCACGACTTGACCGACATCGCGCATGCGATGATCGAGCGCGAGCCGGTCACTGTCGTTGTGTCGGAAAAGGGCTGGCTGCGCGCCATGAAGGGCCACCTGACCGACCATTCGCAGCTCACCTTCAAGGAAGGCGACAGCCTGAAGCTTGCCTTCCATGCCCAGACCACCGACAAGATCCTGGTCTTCACCACCGGCGGCAAGTTCTACACCATCGGCGCCGATCGGCTGCCGGGCGGGCGCGGCCATGGCGAGCCGATCCGCATCATCGTCGACATGGAGAACGACCAGGACATCGTCACTGCCTTTGTCCATGATCCGAAGCGCAAGCTGCTGCTCGTCTCATACGACGCCAACGGCTTCGTCGTTTCGGAGGAGGAGGTCGTCGCCAACACCCGCAAGGGCAAGCAGGTGATGAACGTCAAGGCGCCGGACGAGGCCAAGCGCTGCATTCCGGTTTCGGGCGACCATCTCGCCATCGTCGGCGAGAACCGCAAGTTGCTGGTCTTCCCGCTGGCCGAAATCCCGGAGATGGCGCGCGGCAAGGGCGTGCGGCTGCAGAAGTACAAGGACGGCGGCGTGCTGGACCTGAAGACCTTCACCCTGCAGACGGGGCTCTCCTGGCAGGATTCGGCCGATCGCACTTTCACCAAGTCGCGCGAGGAGCTGGCCGAGTGGATCGGAGCCCGCGCCGCCGCCGGCCGCATGGTGCCGAAGGGTTTCCCCAGGACGGGGAAATTCGGGTAGCGAGGCTCCACCTTCTCCCACAAGGGGAGAAGGCAAGGGCATCTATTTGGACTATCGTCACGATTGCTGCACTATGATGGTGCATAAGCATCCATCGAACCATCAGGCAGGGAGCAACGCCGGATTGAAGCGGGCTGAGATCCAGAAGCCGGGGCAGCGACTGTTCGGCCTGTCGACGCCGCTCAGGGCGGCCGTCATCCCGCCACTGTCGGCGGCGCGTTGGCTCCTGGTGCTGATCGTCGCCGCCGGTGTCTATTTCTTCCACGGGTTCCTGTTCCCGGTGCTGGCGGCGCTTGTCATCGCCTTCGCCAGCTGGCCGCTCTACCGCCGGCTCCTCGTCGGCGTCGGCGGCAACCGCACGGTCGGCGCGACTTTGGCGATCCTTTTCATCCTCACCTTCCTGGTGGTGCCGATCGCGCTTGCCGGCACCTATGCCATCAATGAGCTGCGCGAGTGGGTCACCTGGGCGATCGAGACCAATCGCCACGGCGCCGTGACACCGGGTTGGATCGCCACCATGCCGGTGGTCGGCGAATGGCTGAACGAGCAGTGGACGGCCTATCTCGGCCACCCCGGCGGCATCGGCGAGTTGATCCAGCTGATCAGCGGCTCCAACATCGGCAGCATCTATCGCGGCGCCCTGGCCGCCGGCGGCAGCGCCTTCAGCCTGATGCTGACGCTTCTATTCATGATGATTGCGCTGTTCTTCGCCTATCGCGACGGCGAAGCTTTCGCGGCCCAGATCGATCGCCTCGGCGAACGCATCCTGCCGACGCGCTGGGAGCGGATCTCGCGCGTCGTGCCGGCAACCATTTCCTCGACCGTGACGGGCATGACCATCATCGCCATCGGCGAGGGCCTGGTGCTCGGCATCGCCTATTGGCTGGCCGGCGTGCCGTCGCCGGTGACGCTCGGCGCGCTCACCGGCATCATGGCTCTGATCCCGGGCGGTGCGCCGCTCTCCTTCACCCTGGTGTCGATCTACCTCGCCGCCAGCGGCAAGCTTTTCGCTGGCACGGCGCTCTTCATTTGGGGCGCGGTCGAGCTCTTCATCGTCGACAAGACCTTGCGGCCCAAGCTCGTCGGCGGCCCGATCAAGCTGCCCTTCCTGCCGACCTTTTTCGGCCTGATCGGCGGCGTCAAGACGATGGGTTTTCTTGGCCTGTTCATCGGCCCGGTGTTGATGGCGCTGCTCGTCGCCATCTGGCGCGAATGGCTACGCGAGGTCGAGATCATGGACGAGCTTCCGCCTGTCGCCGACGAGGCCGGCGCGCCGCCGCAGATCGAAGCGGCGGCCGAGCCGAGGAAAGTTCAGGCCGGGTAAACCACGGCAAGCGCAGCACGGCGCTTGCGGCCCTCATGCAATTGCCACAGCGAATGCGCGACCAGCGTCACGATCAGGATCGTGCCGCCGATCAGGCTGTTGCGCGTGGGCGCCTCGGCGAAGATCAGCCAGACCCAGACCGGCGCCAGCACCGTCTCCAGAAGATAGAACATCGCCACCTCTGGGCCTGAAATGTATTTCGGTCCGTTGGCAAGGCAGAAGAACGAGATCGGCATGATCACGGCGCCGTTGAAGACGATCCACCACGGCGCGTTCACGTGAACGCCTTCGCCTGAAACCATGAAGACGGCGAGCGCCAGCGGCAGGATGACGCCGACCAGCGCGGTGAAGCCCATGTCCTTGCCGCTGGCGCGCGAAATGGTGATGGCGAGGGCGACGAAGAAGGTCGAGCAAAGCGCCATGAAATCGCCGAACAGATGCCCGGTGCCGACGGAGCCGCCGACGATGATCAGCACGCCGAAGATCATCGCGAGCATGGCGATGACGGTTGCAGGCCGTGGTCTTTCCTTGAGGAAGAGCCATGACAGCAGCGCCGCGAACACGGTGTTGAAGGCCAGGATGAAGACAAGGTCGGCTGTCGAGGTGTGATAGACCGCCGTGACGAAGCATATCCCGGTCATGCCGTAGCAAAAGGCCACGGCAAGTCCCGACCAGCCCGGGATGAGCCGGGGCGCATTCCGGTCGAACGACCGCCAGACGGCCCACACCACCAGCCCGGCCAGCAAGGTGGTGGCGGTGCGCAACATCATGATCGTCCAGGGCGTGCCGTCGGCGAGCCGGATCAGCGGTATGTCGATGGTCAGTGTGAGGCCGCCTACGGCGGTGATCAGGAGGCCTTTCTGGTGGTCGGTATGGGTGGACACTTGGGCATCTCGCAAACAATCTTGAGGAGGCGCACAGCGGCCACGCCGCGCTCGTTCCAGCCTGAGGGCCGAAAGACCGGCGTTCTCCTCCTTGAAACAGTTAAGGATGAAGCGTGGGGCGGTTCAGCGACTGACCGCTTCGTGGTCGTAGCGTTCCCAGCCTTTCGGGCCGAGATGCTCCTGCGGCATGAAGCGCATCTTATAATTCATCTTGCGCGAGCCGTTGACCCAGTAGCCGAGATAGACATGGGGCAGTCCCATCGCCTTGGCGCGGGCGATGTGATCGAGGATCATGAAGGTGCCGAGCGAGCGGTCCTCGAAGTCGGGATTGAAGTAGGAATAGACCATCGACAGGCCATCGGCCATCTTGTCGGTGAGCGCGACGGCTATCAGCTCGCCATGGCCCTTGCCGGTGATGAACGTGTCGGGGCCGCGACGCCGGTATTCGATGATCTTGGTGTCGACATGCGTGTCTTCCACCATCATCGCATAGTCGAGCACGGTCATGTCCGACATGCCGCCGCGGCGATGCCGGGCGTCGAGATAGCTGCGGAAGAGGGAGTATTGCTCGGTCGAAGGTTGCGCGTCATGCATGGCGCCGACGAGGTCGGCATTGTGCTGGATGACGCGGCGCATGTTGCGGCTGGGGCTGAATTCCTGTGCCAGGATGCGGACCGACACACAGGCGCGGCACGATTCGCAGGCCGGACGGTAGGCGATGTTCTGCGAGCGCCGAAAGCCGCCTTGCGTCAAGAGGTCGTTCATCTCCGGCGCCTTGTCGCCGACAAGATGCGTGAACACCTTGCGCTCGAACTGTCCCTCCAGGTAGGGGCACGGCGACGGCGCGGTCAGGAAGAACTGCGGCGACTGGGTCGGATGCTGCGTCATCTAATCTTGGAAACGCTCCTGCGAATCGCCCTACCTTTGGCCCGGTCGCCGAAAAATTCAACAGGATTATGCTGCCGCGATGGCCTTGGCCTGTTCATATTTAAGCACAGGCGACGCGGCGGTTTGATGCGCGCGGCCGTGAATCCGTCAGATATCGGTGCGGGTTACCACGGTGCCGAGCAGCAGGTCGTGCAGCGTGCGCTTGCGGTCGGAGAACAGCGTGACCAGAAGCACCAGCGGCGTCAGGATAACGTTGCCGGCCCAAAACAGCACAGAGTGCACCACGGCCGTCATGCCGTCGATGCGGCTGCCGTCGAGCTTCTCCAGGCGGATGCCCATGATCTTCATGCCGGTCGTCGCCTGGTCGCGGCTGCCCAGCGTGTTCCAGATGTAGAGGATGGCGACCATCGGCACCAGCACCGAAAACAGCGCCCAGCCGAGGCCGAAGGTCAACAGGCCGAGAATGGCGACCAGAATGGCGAAGGGAATGGTCAGTAGCGCGACGAAGAAATAGTCGAGCAGGAATGCGAAAATGCGCCTTGTCCGCACCCCACGATAGGCGCGGGTGTCCTCGAACCTCGTCGTGATGATCTCGCCGTCCAATACGCGTGCGTTCATATCAGTTCCTCGATCGCAGCACCCCCAGGGAATGCCTGCCGCCTTTTCAAATGGTGAAGGCGGCCTGGAATTCAAGGAACGTGCCCGTCACCGCCGGGCGCGATGTCAGAAGATGCCGGGACAGAGCCTGTAGCGAACCCGCCCGAGATAGTCGCGATACTCCTCAGTCAGCGCCAGGATGCGCTCCTCGCGCAGGATGCGATGGACCTGGAACAGGGTGATGATCGCGTAGACGGCGAAATTGTAGAGCGAGAAGCTCGACAGCAGGAACAGGATGTGCCCTGCCAGATAGCCGGCATAGATCGGGTGCCGCACGAAGCGGTAGGCGCCGCCGGTGACGACGCCGCGATTGGCAGGCAGGATGGCGAAGGAACGGCCAAGCGACATCTTGCCCCAGATCACCAGCCACAGCGCCAGGAATTGCAGCGGTGCCGCGATATAGAGCGGGATGATGGCGATGCCGTCCTGGAGCGATATGAAACCCGAGCCGAAACCGGCCGTCAGCGAGATGAATACCGTGAAAGGGCTCCAGTCGCGGACAATCGGTCGGCGCGCCAGCAGCAGCCAGGTAAAAGTCAGCACATCGGAGATCATGAGCAGCAGAATGTTCAGCCGGCCCGGATCGATGACCAGATGGTACGCGCCGCGATAGACGAAGACCGCGGCGACGGCCAGCGCGATGAAACGGAACAGGCCTTCGCGCAGGTCGGTGACAACCGCGCGGCTCTGAAGGCCGGACCAGAAACCGGTCTCTGCGCCAGGCAGCGCATCGCTTTTGGAAATCGCCAACTCTGTTGCCCCGGTGGTCCCCTCGACATGGACAATTGCACGCAAGCCTTGCCGTCCGGTTAAGGTTTCGCATGCTTTTGGTTGCGTCGGCGGATTCGCCTGCCGAGGGAATGGTGTTGCCTGTTGAACATGACATTCTTCCCGGTCTAGCTTGCTGCGGCGCACAAAGGGGACGGGACATGGACTACGACATGCTGGTCATCGGCAGCGGCCCTTCGGGGCGCCGCGCCGCGGTGCAATCGGCCAAGCTCGGCAAGTCGGTGCTGGTGGTCGACAGGGGCCGGCGCCTGGGCGGCGTCTCGGTGCATACCGGCACCATCCCGTCGAAGACGCTGCGCGAGACGGTGCTCAATCTCTCGGGCTGGCGCGAACGCGGTTTCTACGGACGCGGCTACCGGGTCAAGCAGGACATTTCGATCTCGGATCTGGTCGACCGGCTGCACAAGACGCTCGACCATGAGGTCGAGGTGCTGCAGCACCAGTTCATGCGCAACACGGTGAAGAGCGCGCGCGCCGCGGTGAAGTTCCTCACGCCGAACAAGGTCAGCCTGACCGCCGACAATGGCGACTACAGCGAAGTCGGATTCGCCAACGCGCTGATCGCCGTCGGCACCAGGCCGCACCGCCCGGCCGACGTGCCCTTCGACAAGAAGCGCGTCTTCGACAGCGACGAGATGCTGGAGCTCCATCATCTGCCGCGCACGCTGACGGTGATCGGCGCCGGCGTCATCGGCGTCGAATACGCCACCATCTTTTCCGCCCTCGACGTGCCGGTGACACTGGTCGAACCGCGCAACACCATCCTCGACTTCATCGATCGCGAAATCGTCGACGACTTCATCCACCAGATGCGCGACCGCGGCATGACCATTCGGCTGGGCAGCACGGTGAAGGAGATCGCCTCGAAACCCGACCACGCCGAAGTGACGCTGGCCGACGGCCGCACCATCCGCTCCGAGATGGTGCTCTACGCCGCCGGCCGCACCGGCAATGTCGCCAGCCTCGGCCTCGACACGGTCGGCATCGAGGCCGACGCCCGCGGCCGCATCAAGGTCGATCCGCATACCTTCCAGACCACGGTTTCAAACATCTATGCTTCCGGCGATGTCATCGGCTTCCCGAGCCTGGCTTCGACGTCGATGGAGCAGGGCCGGGTGGCGGCTTGCCACGCCTTCGGGGTTCACCTGCCGCCGCCGCCGGAAAGCTTTCCCTATGGCATCTACGCCGTGCCGGAGATTTCGACGGTCGGCCTGTCGGAAGAGCAGGTGCGCGACAGCGGCGCGGCCTACGAGGTCGGCCTGGCGCGTTTTCGCGAGACCTCGCGCGGCCACATCATGGGCGTCTCTAGCGGGTTCCTGAAGCTGTTGTTCTCGGTCGAGACGCGCCGCCTGCTCGGCGCCCACATCGTCGGCGAAGGCGCCACCGAGCTCATCCATATCGGCCAGGCGGTGATCAATCTCGGCGGTACGGTCGACTTCTTCGTCAACAATACCTTCAACTACCCGACGCTGGCCGAGGCCTACAAGATCGCCGGTCTGGATGCCTGGAACCGGATGGGGCAGGGGTGAGGGGATTGGCGCTGCGGAATCCGGCCAAGCTGGCCGGCTAACCTTCCATCTGCGACAGCAGCGAAAGCATCACGTCAGCCGAAGGCATCGGCAGCACCGCCTCGATCTCGGCTGGACGCACGCCGGCGATGGCGTCTGCATCGCCCGCCACGGTGCCGAGCGGCCCGCGGAACCCGTGCTTCGACCAGGCAAGTTGCTGCAGCTTCGGGCTGGTCAGCGCTTCGAGCAGCGGATCGACCGCCGGATCGATGACGATCAGCGGATGCGCCGAATAGACGGTAGGACGCGGGTAGAGGATTTCCGGCTTGGCGCCGGCGCCGGCCTGCACGCGCTGCCAGCGCGCCGGGTCGGCGAGCGCCCATTCCACCAACTGGTTCTCGTAGCCCACCGCCATCGGCTCGGCGCCGAGGCCGCCGGCGATATACTGGTCGAACAGCTTGCCCGACGAGGACGATTTCAGGCCCATGCTGCGGAAGATCGACTTTGCCTCCTCGCCATGCCGGGCAAGCAGTTCCTGCGTCGCCACGTCGCCGCTCAGCAGACTGAGCACCAGCCCTGCGAACATGAAGCCGGAATTGGAGCGGTTGGGATCGGTGGACACGATACGGGCGCGGCCGTAGAGCTCGGAGATGCCAAGATCCGACCAGTTCTTGCCGGCAAGGATGGCATCGAGGAACGCCTTGAGGTCGAGCTGGTTGTAGCCGCCCTTGGCCGCGACGGTGACCAGGCCGCTCTTCTTCAGACCTTCGACCACCGGTCCCCAAGTGTAGACGACGATCGGCGAATTGAGCACGACCTGGTCGTTGCGGATCGAGACGCCGCTCTTGCGTGCGAGATCGACCATGATCGACGAGGACGGCCATAGGAATTGCGGCTTCTGCGTCAAGAGCGCCGGCTCGCGCACCATCTCGACCGAACCAGCGACACGCGCGTCGAGCTCCAGCCCATAGCCAGCCAGCGCGCTGACGACATCGGGGTCGGAAAGGAAAGCCTGCTTCTCGCCGCCGACGAAGCCGAACAGATGCGCGCGGTTGCCGAGATAATCGCGGAATTCCGGCCGGTCCTTGAGCGTCAGATAGCCGCCCGTTCCGGCCGCGGCGGCGGCAAGCAGTCCCAGTCCGAAAGCGCGACGAGAAAGGGCCATCAGCGACCGATATCCTCTTTCAGCGACTCCTGGATGAGCCGAAGGTCAACGTCGAGCGTGCCAAGCTCGGAATCGGCCTGGCTGTCGGCATAATGCACGAAAGCATCCTGCAGCTTGGTGATCACCGCGCCGATAGTGGCAAGCCGCTGCTGACTTGGCGCGCGGCGATCGGCAAGCGCGGCATAGCCTTCCGCGACTTCCGCCGCCTGCGGCACGTAATAGGTCAGGAAGCGCCGGACGGAAGCAGCGCTCGCCGGCTTCGCCTCGACCTTGGATATGACGTCGGTGGCAATGTCGGACAAGTTTCTCACCTTGGCCTTCATATCCTTGTCGGCGATCGAGCCGGCGGCCGCCGCCAGGCGGTCGGCCGCCGGTTGCGCCTGCGCCAGCAATTCGCGCGCGAACGCCACCTGGCCGCCGCCGATCGAGCCGAGGTCGAGCCCTTCGAAAAGCTGGCGCGGCGCCAGCACGAAGATCAATCCGGCAAAGACCAGAACCGAGATCACGGCCGAGACCAGGAAGGGGAAGTGGGTGAGCGTGCTGAGACCAATCAGCAGCGCGGCCGACACCAGCCCCGCCACGATCCAGTTCCAGTCATTGCCGAACAAACCGCGCATCGTTGGCCTTAGTTGTAGCCGCGCGCGGCGCGGAAGGCACCGGCAAGGTCGCCGCCGCCGTCGAAGACGCGCGCCGAGGTCGCTTTGGCCAGGCTGTCGAGCTGGCTCTTGTCGGCGTCGCCGAAAGTGATGCCGAACACCGGCACCCGTACCGGCGCCTGGCGCCACTCAGCCAAAAACGGCTCGGCGCTGCCGTCGGTGCGGCCGTCGGTCATGATGACGATGGCCGGCAGGTATTTCGGCAGATTCGGGGTGGCCAGGATCTTCTGCAGCGCTTGCGAGGCGCAGGCGTACATGTCCGTGCCGCCGCCGGCGCGCTGCTGCGCCACGTCACCGAGCAGCTGGTTCTGGCCCGACGGATCGCCCGTCGCGTCGAAAATGTCGCGCACGGTGCTGTCGAAAGGCAGCACGAAGATGTGATCGGACCGCGTCCATTGCACCAGCACTTCGCTCGACTTTTCCGGCGTGAACAGGAACTGCGCGGCCGTCTGCAGCTGCTTTTCGCCCTGGTCCTCCATCGAGCCGGAGAAATCGAAGCACAGCGCCGTCAGCGACGGCTTGCGCAGCGCCTCCTGATAGAGGTTTAGCGCCGTCCGGATTACCGCCGGCTCCGGCATGCGGATCGAGGTCACTAGCTTGGCGGGGTCGAAATTCCAGTCGGGTTCGGCCGTCGCCTGGGCTGCGGCGCCGCCCAGCGGCAGCCGCCGGCCGGTGTCGGCGATGCGCTTGCGCACCGTATCCGACTGCAGATAGGCGAGCAGGCTGGTGAAGAATTTTTCGACGTCGGCGCCGCGCCCGTGATCGATGAAGCCGAGTGGGGAATCGCCGACCGCCACACCGTCGGCCGGATAGACCGCATAGAGCGGCTCGTCGCCCATCTGCTTCAGTTTGTCGTTGGTTTCTTTCAGCGTCGCCTCGTAATTCCACATCGCGTCATAGAGCGTCCCCTTGCGCGCGGAATCTACATAGAGGTCGGCCAGCCAGCCCGAAGAACCCGAAGAGCGCTCGACGCCTTGCAACAGCGCGCCGACGGTGTCTTGGACAGCGGGACTGTCGAGGTCGCCGGGCTGGATCACTTCCTTGCCGCCAAGCGCGCTGGAGAGCATCGCCAGATAGGCGCTGGCGCCGGAATTGGACTGCGTGGCCGAGGTCATCAGGAATTTGAGCTTGCCGTCCTTCACCGCGGCAAGAATGTCCTTCATGAACACGTCCTTGCCGATCCAGCCGAGTTCGGCGGCCTTGGATTTGCGCACGCCGAGGATGACCGGCATCTGCGCGATCGAAGTGAGGTTGCGGACCTTGCGGCCGGAATCGAACAGGTCGACCCAGACGCTCGATGCCGGCCAGACCGCGTCCTGATCGAGCCCGCTGGCCTTCTGCAGGCCGAGGCCGATGTCGAGCGAGCCCTGGTAGGAGATGGTACAGGTCGCGCCCTGCTTGGCGCAGAATTCCTGCACGATCGGCTCCAGCACCGTGTTTTCGGAACCGGAGACGATCGAGAATTTGACGTTGCTCGAATTGCAGGCCGCCAGCAGCAGTGCGGCCGCCAGCGCAAGAACGGACGAAAGCTTCATTGGCATCGAGGCTCCGTCAGCCCTCGAGCCGGACGATTCAGGTCCACTCGACCTGAAATCGTCCGGCTCCAAATCAAAGAGATTGAGCATGATGTCGTCCGAAACCGCTTCACACTTTTCGGCATCATGCTCCGGTGAGCGCTTTCTTGAGGTCGGCCGTCATCTGGTCCATCTGCTTTTCGGCATCGGCCCGCCTCTGCCGGCCTTGCTCCTGCACCTTGAGCACGCCTTGCACCGTGTCGATCAGGTCGCGGTTGGCCTGGGCCAGCGTCTCGACATCGACGATGCCGCGCTGCGCCTGCTCCTCGATGGAGATGGCCTGATCCTTCATCATCTTCGATGTTTGGCGGATCATCTCGTTGGTGGCATCGGTCACGGTCTTTTGCAGTTCCAGCGCCGACTTCTGGTTGGTCAGCCCAAGCAGGATGACCATTTTTTGCTTCCAGGCCGGCACGGTCAGCGCCGAGGTCGCCTGCAGGTTCTCGATCAGCGTCTCGTCGCCCGACTGCACGATGCGGATCTGCGGCAATTGCTGGATGCCGAGCTGGCGCGCCTGCACCAGATAGAAGATGCGCTTTTCCAGCCGGTCGAGTGCCTGCACGGCGTCCTGATAGGTCTGCGCCTCCAGCGCTCCAGCAGAATCGCTGGCCTTGGCGTCGGCCGCGGCTTTCAGCTTCGGCAACTCGTTGGCGCGGTATTCATCGACGAATTTCTTGCCGGCCTGCACATAAGCGTCGAGATTGAGGATGGAGTCCTTGGTCTGCTCATGCAGGTCGTCGAGCACGGCGATATCGCGGCGCAGCGTGTCCTTGTGGCGGTCGAGCTCCAGGCCGATGCGGTCGATCTGCCCGGCGACATCCTCATACTTTTCCTTGAAGCGCTCGAGCCGTGCCTTGAACGAGGAGAACAGGTTGCTCAAGAACCCTGCTTCCTTCAGCGAAGCAGGGTCGAGGTTCTTGGCCTTCATGATGATGTCGGTCAGCAGCGTGCCGGTGTCGCCGAGATCGCGGTTGCGAATCTGAGACAGGATCTTGTCGGCATAGTCGCTGACCGCCTGCTGGGCGCGGTCGCCGAAGACCGAAATCGCCGCGCGGTCGCGAATATCGATGCCGCCTTCAATCCTGGCGACCTCGCCTGGGCTGGCGGCAATGGCGGGCAACTTCGAAGTGTCGTCGAGCAGAGTGATGCTGTTCTCGTCGGCCATTGAGACCTCCCCCTCGGTGAACAGTATCTCGATAGACAGTGTGTGACAGACATATGACAGTAGGGCGGTATGCCGCCTTGGAGTGTGAAGTGCCTCACATTTTCAGCTCTTACCTGCGAGAGGCTGGCGCACGATTCAGGCAGGCGGCGCAGGCGCTGCCAGCCATTGCCGCAGGATCGCGGCGTCCGCATCGCCGAATTCGTGGCCCGAGGCAACAATGCGCGCGTCGACCTCGGCGCGGCGCTCGCTGAACAGTGTCACCAGGGCAGGGGTGAAAGGGCCATAGGTCTGGTCGGCCGCCCCGGCAATGATCAACACACGGCTGCCGCCGAGGTCGGCCATTGGCGAGATGTCGAGCACCGGCATCGCCCTCAACAGCGCTGCCTGTCTGACCAGGCCGGGATGGAGCAGCATCAGGCTGGAGATGACATTGGCGCCGTTCGAATAGCCAAGGAAGGTCGCGCGTTGCAGATCGAGCCCATGTTGGCGCGACACTTCCGTTGCGAACTGGGCATAGGCGGCCGTCTCGGCACGGATGGAGGTTTGCTCAAAACTGGTCGGCGTGATTCGCTCGAACCAGCGAAATCCGTCCTCCTGTGGAATGCGGCCGCGCGCCGCGACGATCACCGAACGCGGCGCGATCTGCCTCGCCAGCGGCAGCATCGTCGTCTCGTCGACACCCGACCCGTGCAGCACGAACAGGCACTCGCCGCTTGCGTTTGCCGGCCTCAGCAAACGGTAAGGGAAGGTGAGGTCCTGGCGCAGGATACTGTTTTTCTCGCCATATTCGGGAGCGCTCATATCCATTTGATTCCATGAGAGATTCGTTGATTTGCCGGCTTCAAAACGGAATATTTTCGCGCTCCGCGAAAGTTGATTGAACCAGGCGCAATTCAGTCCGTTTTTCCGCCGATACACTCCCCCGTGGGAGGAATCGAAGCGGTGCGCCCCGGGGGTCGCATTTGCTGGCTATGAACAACCAGCTTTGAGGCCTTTTGTCGATGACCACCCCTGTCCCTAACGACCGCGACAAGCGTGTCGGAGAGCGCGATACGCGCATCAACGATCGTGACACACGTATCAACGATCGTGACACGCGTATCGACGTGCTGCGCGCGCTCGCGTTGCTCACCATTTTCGTCGACCATGTGCCTGGCACCGTCTTCGAGAACTGGACCTACAAGAACTTCGGCTTTTCCGACGCGGCGGAAGCCTTCGTGCTGATCTCCGGCATCTCGGTGGCGCTGGCTTACGGCACGAAGTTCAAGCCGGGCGGCCGATTGCTAGCGACCTTGAAGATGTGGCGGCGCGCCGGGGTGCTCTACATCTCCCACATCGTCATCACGATGGTGGTGATCGCGCTGTTTAGCGCCGCCGCTCTGTTCGCGCACCGGCCGGAAATGCTGGCGATGATCAACATCGAACCCTTGATGCGCAACACGCCGCAGGCGCTGCTCGGCATCGTCACGCTCGGCCAC
The DNA here is from genome assembly GCF_006443065.1 of Mesorhizobium sp. B1-1-5. Taxonomy (NCBI): domain Bacteria; kingdom Pseudomonadati; phylum Pseudomonadota; class Alphaproteobacteria; order Hyphomicrobiales; family Phyllobacteriaceae; genus Mesorhizobium; species Mesorhizobium sp. B1-1-5. Next base: position 26,159 of record NZ_VFWS01000003.1, read on the forward strand.
CAGCTCGGCTACAACAACATCTTGCCGGTCTATGCGGCGCTGCTTCTTGCGGCGCCTGCTTTCGTGCTGTTCGTCAGCTATCGGCCGGTGCCGGCGCTGATCGTATCTGGCCTGCTGTGGCTAGCCGCCGGCATCTGGCAGATCGCGCCACCGAATTATCCGGAGCCCGGCCTCTGGTTCCTCAATCCGCTGTCCTGGCAATTTCTGTTCAACATCGGCCTTGCCGCCATGCTGCATGTGAAGCGCGGCGGGCGCATCCCGGTCAATCCGTGGCTGCTGGGTGCCGCCGGCCTCTATGTGGTCGGCGCGGCGATCTGGGTGCACACTCCGCTCTGGGGTCAGATCACCTGGTTCAACCTGCCGGTGGTGATCGGCGGCTTCGACAAGACCTTCCTGTCGCTGCCGCGGCTCTTGCACATTCTTGCGGTCAGCTATCTGATCGTCGCGCTGCCGGCGGTCTCCAACCTCTTCCGCGTCCGGCCCGACAATCCGCTCGCGATCCTGGGCAAGCGCTCGCTGCCGGTTTTCATCGCCGGCACGCTGCTTGCCATGGCGGCGCAGGTGCTGAAGCTGATCAACCCGGGCGGCCCGGCCTACGACACGCTGCTGATCGCGGCAGGCATCGCCATGCAGCTCGCGCTTGCGCTCTACCTCGAATGGCTTGCAAGCCTCGGCCCATCTCGCGCCAAGCCCGTGCGCGAGGAGCCTGCGCGTGCGACGTTCGGCGTGCAGCCGCTGCCGGCGCGGGCGGGCGGCTACTAACCGCAGGGCAAGGAAATGCCTGCGATCTATCCGAATTGCCTGAGCCCGCTCAGGCTTTCGGTGCCGGCCCGGTCGAACCTCTGATGACGAACTCGACGCCCATCGTCTCGCGCCGGACCGCGCCGTCGTGGTCGAGGATCATGCGCGCGGCGCGGCGGCCGATCTCGGTGATCGGCTGGGCGATGGTGGTCAGTGGCGGCGTGCTCAGCGCGCCGTCCGGCACGCCGTCAAAGCCGACAATGGAGACATCGCCGGGAACGTTGAGGCCGCGTGCCCTCAGCCAGTCGATGGCGATCAGGGCCATGCGGTCCGACATCGCCAGGATGGCGGTCGGCGGCTCCCCCTTGGCAAAGATCGCCTCGAGGCCGGCCCTGGTGCTTTTTTCCTCGTTCTCGGTCTCATAGACCGGGATAGTCGCCGTATCGATGCCGAAGCGGGAAAGCTCCTCGAAATAGCCGACAAGGCGATCGCGCGTTCCGGTATAGACCGCGCTGCGCACCACCTTCGGTGTCGCGAAGCCGGTGCGATTGTCGGCAAAGCCGAGCGACAGGACGGCAAAGCGGCGATGGCCAAGCTCGGCGAGATGGCGCGCGGCGAGCCTGGCGCCGGCGACATTGTCGACGCCGATGGCCGATACCGTCTCGTCCTGGAAGCCGAGCTCCAGCGCAACGAAGGGCAACCTGCGCTCGCGCGTCAGATCGACAAGGCGCGAGCCGCCTTCGATGCAGAACAGCACAAAGCCGTCGACAAGCGCGCTCTGAATGTTCCAGGCGAGCTTTTCCTGATTGGCGGCCGAGACCAGCGCGATGCCCGCGCCGGTGGCGTCGCAGGCTTCGGAAATGCCGGCCATCATCACGCGGGCGAACGGATCGTCGAAGAAGTAGGAGAGCGGCTCGGTCGTGGCGACGCCGATGGCGTTGACCTTGCCGGCGCGTAGCAGGCGGCCTTTCGGGTCCGGACCGGCATAACCCATCTGCTCCGCCACCGCCTTGACCCGCTCGCGCACTTCGGCGCGCACGATCTCGGGACGGCTGAAAACATTCGAGGCCGTGCCATGCGACACGCCGGCGGCCTTGGCGATGTCGGCCAGCCTGATCGGTCTTGCCTGGCCTTCGAGGAGTGATGCCATGTCGTTCCTCCGAATCCGGTCACGGGAAGAAGAACATGACCGCTGAATTGCTGCTGGTCATCTAACATTTTTGTTGGATCGATTCAAATTTCGCTTGACGTCGCATGATCGAGGTCTATGATTGAATCGATCCAAGTCATCCGCTTTTTGATGGAGCGGTTCCAACAGGAGGGATGCCATGCATCCGGTGAGTTATTTGTTTGAAGACATCTACCGCAACGATTGGGGCATCGCCTCGGCCGCCATTAGCCAGAAGCGGCGCGGCAGAGCGGGTCCCTGGCGCCGCGAGCTCCGCTTCCTCGTGGAGCGCAAGCGCGGCTGAACCGCGGCCATCTTCCGCATTTGTTTATTGGATCGATTCAACTTGAGGAGAATCAATCATGCATCCGATTGGCCATCTGTTTCAGGACATCTACCGCAACTATTGGGGCATCACGCGCGGAACCGAGCAGCCCGAGCGGCGCCGCGCCAACGACCTGGCTGCACGCAAGGCTAAGCGGCGCGCCGGTTAAAAACGCTCGCCGGAATACCTACGGTCGAGGACGCCACAGCGCCGAGACGGCAATCGCTACCCAGCCGGCAATCAGCAGGGTACCGCCGATCGGCGCCGACATCGGGAACAGCCGCGAGCCGAGAAAGTCGCGGGCGAGCAGATCGCCGCAGAACAGAAGCAGGCCCGCGAGCAGGACGAGGCTGGCGATCTTGAGGCAGCGGTTGCCGCCGGCAAGGCCGATGGCAAGGAACGCCGGCGCATGCATCAGCAGGAAATTGGCCGCCGTGCCGGTGAAGACGCCGCCGCGATGCGCGGCCGCCGCCGACAGCGCCACGCCGGCCGCGCCGACGAGGCCGGCTGCCAGCACGAGGACGCGGCTCCCGCCGTCTGATGTGTGCCCGGTAAGGCTCATCTTGGATGCTCCATGCTACGGTCAGGTAGAGGCGCCGGTTAGGATTCGCGGGCTTCGAGCAGCATATGCCGCGCCCGGCGCGACTGGACAATCCAGTTGTAGACCGCGCCAAGCGCCATCAGCACCGCTGTGCCCAGAAACACCGCGCGCATGCCGAAATGCCCGCCGACGAAGCCGCCGGACAGCGGTCCCGCGACCTGGCCGACATATTGCGCCGAGATCGCGAGGCCAAGCACATTGCCGCCGATCCCGTCAGGGATGTTGTGGCGGATCACGCTGGTGATGCAGGGCAACAGCCCGCCCAGCGCCAGGCCCATCAGGAAGCGCAGGCCAATCAATTGCCAGCCGTTGGTGACGAAGGCTTGCGGAATGAGCAGCAATGCCGAGACCGTCAGCGCGCCGACCACGACGTTCCAGTGGCCGACGCGGTCGGCGAGTTTTCCTAGCCAGGACGAGGATAGGATGGTCCCGAGCGCCGCCGCGGACATGACGACGCCCGCAACCATGGTCACCTTGCTCCGGTCCTCGACGAGCTGCTGCACATAGACGGTGATGATCGGCTCGATCGACATGGTGGCGAAGGCGAGCAGCATGCCGGTGGCCAGCATGGCGACGATCGGCCGTTTGTCGGGGATCTGCGACCAGCCGCTTTTCGGCGCCGCCCTCGAGGCGGGCTTGGGCGCCGGCGGGTTCTCCTTGATCAGGAAAGTCGTCGCCAGGAAGGCCAGGAAAATGACGGCGCCGGAGAGCAGGAAGGTCGCGCGGATGCCGATCAGCGGCGGCAGCAGACCGCCCAGCAGCGGCCCGACCAGCGAGCCCGCCGTGATGCCCGCCGCCAGCACGCCCAGCGCCCAGCCGGAGCGCTCCTTGGGCGTCTGCATCGCCACCAGGATCGTCGAACCCGATGAATAACCGCCGGCAAAACCGATCAGCAACCGAAGCAGCACCAGCTGCCAGACGCTCTCGACCATGCCGGTCAGCGACATGCAGATCGCCATGCCGAACGAAGCGCGCACCAGCATCAGCTTGCGGCCGTAGCGGTCGCCCAGCCGTCCCCACAAAGGCGCGACCAGCGCGGCCGCGAAGAAGGTCGCGCCATAGGCGATGCCCGACCACTGCACGATCGCCGCGTGGCCCTCGGCGCCGAGCTGCTCGACGTAAAGCGGCAGGAACGGAAGAAGCAGCGTCATGGCGACAAGCGTGCTGAACGAGCCGGCGAAGCAGACGGCGAGATTGCGTCGCCAATGGATGTTGAAGCCGCTCTGTTCGGATTCCTTGGGCGTCATGTCATGCGTGCCAATGCTGGGGTTGTTACGGATACCAATTTGGGATACCAAGCTGGTATCCGTCATGGACCTGACACTCGCCGCTGTCAATGCGGGCGCCGTCAACGCGGCTTGGAAAAGCAGGACGACAAATGTCGCAGATGCAAAATGTCGAGAGGCAGCTTCGCGAGATGATCCTCGGTTTGGAGATCGGCCCGGGCGAGCGGCTGACCGAGCGCTGGATCGAGAGCCGCTTCGGCGCGTCGCGCACGCCGGTGAGGGCCGCATTGCTGCGCCTGGAGACGGAAGGGCTGATCGCCCGCGACGGCCGCGGCTGGACGGTGGCGCCGATCAACCTTGCCGAACTCGGGCAGATCGCCGTCTACCGCGAGGCGGTCGAAGTCGCGGCGGTTCGCCTGACGGCGGCGCTCGACGACCGCGGCGGCATCGACGTGATCGCGGCGATGCTCGATTCCTGCGATGCTGAGACGCCGCGCGAGGAGTGGCATCGCGTCGGCCTGGATTTCCACATCGAACTGGCAAGGCTTTCCGGCAACGAGTTTCTGCTCAGGGCCGTGCGCGACGCGATAACCAGGTTGTCGCGTGCGCGCTGGCTGGAGGTGCGCGATGAGAAGGCGCTCGGCCGTGCCTGGGCCGAACATCATGCCATCCTCGCCGCCGTCAGGAGCGCCGATGCCGATGAAGCGGCGCGGCTCCTTTCCGCTCACATCGCCGGCAGCCGAGATCGGCTGGTCACCTCATTGCATGACGACCGGCGCGGTTTGCGCGCACGCGGATTTGCCGTGGTCGCGGCTTGAGGGAAAGCGTCGACACAATGCCGGTTGCATTAGCGGGCTTGCAACATGGCCGGGAGAATGCTGTAGGAGACGAGGGGGGACTTGCTGAACTCGCGGACGCATGGCCACACTCTCTCGAACCGCCGCAAAGCTGTTCTACTACGCGCGCAATTTCGCGCGCGACCGCGCACCGCAATCCCTGTTTCGCGACCGCCTCGCCAGCCGGCTTGAACAGGCCATGCTTTCGGGCAAGACGGTTCGCGAGCGGCTGAACTACTACAACAAGCTGGAACACCCGTTCATGCCCAGTCCCGATGCCATAGCCGTCGGCAAGCTGCCGTCCTCTTCCAGCATGTATTATTACGACCTCAAGGAATTCGCCCGCTATTTCGATCCCGGCCTGCTGATCGATTTCGAGTTCGGCGATGTTGTCGGCGTTCCGGAGTTCCCGAGGATCGTCAAGGACCGGCCCATCGGCGACGACAATGCGAACGGCGTGCTGATGAAGCTGAACAAGTTCCGTCACTTCTACATGCCCCCCGACAACCTGTCTTTCGCCGCCAAGCGTCCGATGGTGGTGTGGCGCGGTCATCTCAACAATCCGATTCGCACCCGCTTCGTCGAAAAGGCCGCCGACCTGCCGATTTGCGACGCTGGTTCCCACAGGGCCGATGCGCCGGACGGATACCGCAAGCCGTTCCTGAACATCGAGCAGCAGCGACAGTATCGCTACATCGTCTCGCTCGAAGGCAATGATGTCGCGACGAACCTGAAATGGATCATGAGCTCCAATTCACTCTGCCTCATGCCGGAACCGACCTACGAAACCTGGTTCGCCGAAGCCCAGGTCGAGCCCAATATCCATTACGTGCCGCTGCAGCCGGATTTCTCCGACCTGGTCGACAAAGTGGCCTATTTTGAAAAACATCCCGACGAGGCGGGACGCATAACCGCCGCCGCCAACGCCCATTGCCGCAAATTCGGCAATGAGCAGGACGAGCAGGCGATTTCGCTGCTCGTCCTCTATAAATATTTCGTGCTGAGCGGACAGATAAAGCCCGACGCGGAAGTCTGGCGCTTCATCGCCGGCTGAGCGTTTTAAGCGTGGGAGCGGTCAAGCACCCGATCGGCCGGCCCGAACCGGTCCCTGGCGGTGAACTGCTGGTGCCAATAGGGATAAAGCACCGGCGGCCGGCTGACGACGTCGAGACGCTGCCGTTCGTCCTCGGTGAGCGACAGGCTTGCCGCGGCGAGGTTGTCCTTGAGCTGCGCCTCGTTGCGCGCGCCAATCACCAGCGAGCTTATGGCCGGTCGACCGAGCAGCCAGGCAAGCGCCACCTGCGCGCCCGAAACGCCGCGTGCCTTGCCGATGAAGTTGAGCACGTCGACAATGCGCCACAGGCGATCCTCGTCGCGGATCGGCGGTTCCGTCCAGCCGCCGATCTGGCGCGCGGTCGGGCTGTCGCGATGGTATTTGCCGGAGAGCAGCCCTCCGGCCAGCGGGCTCCAGACCAGCACGCCGAGGCCCTGGTCGAGCGAGATCGGCAGCAATTCATATTCGGCCTCGCGCGCTTCCAGCGTGTAGTGGATCTGCTGAGTGATGAAACGGGCCTGATGGCGGCTGTCGCTGACGGCAAGGGCCTTCATCACCTGCCAACCCGACCAGTTGGAGCAGCCGATATAGCGGATCTTGCCCTGATTGACCAAGGTGTCGAGCGCCGCGATCGTCTCCTCGACCGGGGTGAGTCCGTCCCACTGGTGGACGAAATAGACGTCGATGACGTCGGTCCTGAGCCGCTTCAGGCTCTTTTCGCACTCGCGGATCAGATGATGGCGCGACAGGCCTTCGTCATTGGGGCCGGTGCCGATACGCATGCGCGCCTTCGAGGCGATCAGCACATCGTTCTTGCGCTTGCCGCCAAGCGCCTCGCCGATGATCTCTTCCGACAACCCGTTGGAATAGACGTTTGCGGTGTCGATGAGGTTGATGCCGGCATCGATGCAGGTGTCGATGATGCGTTTGGCTTCCGAAAGATCCGAATTGCCGACGGCGGCGAACGGACCGGTGCCGCCGAAGGTCATGGTGCCAAGCGTCAATGTCGAGACTTTCAAGCCGGATCGGCCGAGCGTGCGGTATTCCATGTCGGTCCTCGCAATTTGTTTTGAAGAAGCGCCGTGGCGAGCGCCGGAAAGAGGGCGAAGGATTTGTAGGACAATTCCCGCCGCTTGTCGCCCCGCTATCGATACGGGGTCGATCACATATCTTCCATATCGATGCAACTGCCGGGCGATTGCAATAAAACCGTCATTGCGCCTCTGTATCTCAGTCGGCTTACGGAGTGTCCGGCCGGGGCTTCCGAAGCGGTGATGGCTGACAGGCAGACGGAGCAGCGCGATGAATGAACTGAAACCGAATTCCGGGGCCAAGGACTGGCTGGAGGCCGAGCTCGAGGATACGCTCGACGAGGACTATGAGCTGGAGCTGTCCGAGCCGGCGCTCTCGCTCGAGATCGCCAAGATCTACAAGAAGTCGCATCCGCCCTCCATCGAGCGCATGACCTATTTTCGCGAGCTGCTCAGGCTGCAGTCGGAGCTGATCAAGCTGCAGTCCTGGGTCGCCTACCACAAGAAGAAGCTGGTGGTGGTCTTCGAAGGCCGCGATTCCGCCGGCAAGGGCGGCGTCATCAAGCGCATCACGCAGCGGCTCAATCCGCGCATCGCCCGTGTCGTGGCGTTGCCGGCGCCGACCGAGCGCGAGAAGTCGCAATGGTATTTCCAGCGCTACGTGCCGCATCTGCCGGCGGGCGGCGAGATCGTGCTGTTCGACCGCTCCTGGTACAACCGCTCCGGCGTCGAGCGGGTGATGGGCTTTGCCAATGGGGACCAAGTCGAGGAGTTCTTCCGCGACGTGCCCGAATTCGAGCGCATGCTGGTCCGTTCCGGCATCACCCTGGTGAAATACTGGTTCTCGATCACCGACGAGGAGCAGCAGATGCGCTTCCTGATGCGCATCCACGATCCGATGAAGCAGTGGAAGCTCTCGCCCATGGACCTGCAGTCGCGCGTGCGCTGGGAGCAGTACACCAAGGCCAAGGAAGAGACCTTCGCCCGCACCAACATTCCGGAAGCGCCCTGGTTCATCGTCGAGGGCAACGACAAGAAGCGGGCGCGGCTGAACTGCATCGACCATCTGTTGCAGCAGATGCCCTATGAGGAGGTTCCGCACGAGGAAATCACGCTGCCGGAGCGCGTCTTCAACCCGCAATATGAACGCCAGGTGCTGCCGCGCGAACTCTACGTGCCGGAGAAGTATTGAGCGCCCTCCTTCTCCCCTTGTGGGAGAAGGTGGATCGGCGCGCAGCGCCGAGACGGATGAGGGGTGTTGGAAGAAATGAGGCGGTGACGATTTCCAGCTCGTTGCCAAGCTGGAGTACCCCTCATCCGACCTCGCTTCGCGAGGCCACCTTCTCCCACAAGGGGAGAAGGAGAAGCCTGGCCTACGCCCGCCCAACCATCACATGCGTCGCATCGGAGGTCGCAACCTGTTCCGTGCACTGATACCCCAGCTTCAGCATGTCGAGCCCGGCGAACAGATGCTCACCTGAGCCGAGCAGGATAGGCGAGATGGCCAGATGCATCTCGTCGATCAGCGTCTCCTCGAGATACTCCCGTACAGTCGAAACGCCGCCGCCGACCCGCACATCCTTGCCGCCGGCCGCTGCCTTCGCCTGTTCGAGCGCCGAATGGATGCCGTCAGTAACGAAGTAAAAAGTCGTGCCGCCTTCCATCTCGATCGGTGCGCGTTTGTGGTGCGTCAGCACGAAAGTCGGAACATGATAGGGCGGGTTGTCGCCCCACCAGCCTTTCCATTTGTCGTCCGGCCATTCGCCGCGGCTCGGCGCGAACATGTTGCGGCCGAGGATCCACGCGCCGACATGCTCGAAGCTGCGGACCGCAAAATCGTTGTCGGTATCCGTGGTCCCGCCATCCTTGCCGATCATCTGGTGGAAAGAGCGGGTCTTGATCATCCATTTGTGCAGATTTTCGCCGCCGACGCCCAGCGGTGTGTCGAGGCTTTGGTCGGGACCGGCGCCGTAACCGTCGAGCGACAAGGTGAAAGCGTTGACACGCAACTTGGACATGGCTGCCTCCTAAACCAATTGTAATTTGAAATCAGTTTTGGAGTAGCTTGACTGATTGCAAAATGCAAGCGGTATTTTCTGGCACGATCGAGTCGGGCATTGTCGGGGATCGTCGCAGGAATGGTAGCTGCCCGGGAATATTGGTGCGAAAGGCGGTAAGGGATGCCGTCGCAATTTTCGTCGAGAAACGCGATTAGCTGGGCAACTCTCGGTCGGCTGCATCAAGGATGCGTTCAATGGCAACGCGTAGCGCCGGCAAGTTGTCTGTCACGACAGCCCAGACAATGGCTTCGGAAGTCTTGTGATATTCATGACGCAGGATGTTGCCTATGCCACGAACCTGTTTCCAGGAAATTTCTGGGGCAAGAGCGATTAGATCGTCAGGAATGTGCCGGGTGGCTTCGGAAATAATCTCGATACCGCGCTCGATGCCGTGGCGGAGCAGCCAATCACTACGGAAATCTTCCAGCGTCTTGCCGGTCGTCGCAGCATCGATACCATCCAGAGCCGCAACGATCTCGGCGAGGATCGGCTTGATCCGACGCGGAGCCATCAAAATATACGCACGGCCGATCGTTCGATATCAGCTTTCAACATCGGATGAAGGCTATCCCGCGTAGTAATGTCGATTTCGGCCGACATTTTCTCTTCGAGAAATTGTTTGATGCCGACGAGGTCGATCAAGGAAAAGCGTCGCGCCGGATCGTAGTCTATGAAGAGATCAAGATCGCTGTCCGAACGTGCGTCGCCGCGCGCGGCCGACCCAAACAGATAAAGCGAAGTCGCGCCCATGCCTCTGATGGCATCTGCGTTCTTCTGCAACCGTTCGATCACTTCGTTCCAGCTCATGGGTCCATTCTAACGGATCTCGTTAGAATTCCAAAATCGCGAGGCGAGCCCTAACCCCTCAGCATCTCCGCCACCACCGGCGCGAAATAGGTGAGCACGCCGTCACAACCCGCCCGCTTCAGCGCAAGCAGCGATTCCAGCATCGCCTTTTCGCCGTCGATCCAGCCATTGGCGGCCGCGGCCTTGATCATCGAATATTCGCCCGACACCTGATAGGCGAAGGTCGGCATCCGCAGCTCGTCCTTCAGCCGGCGGATGATGTCGAGATAGGGCAGGCCGGGCTTGACCATCAGCATGTCGGCGCCTTCGGCGAGGTCCTGCTCGGCCTCGCGCACGGCCTCGTCGGAATTGGCGTGGTCGATATAGTAGGTTTTCTTGTCGCCCTTGAGCAGGCCGGCGGTGCCGACCGCCTCGCGGTACGGTCCGTAGAAGGCCGAGGCGAACTTCGTCGCGTAGGACATGATCGCCACGTCCTGGAAACCGTTGGCGTCGAGCGCGTCGCGGATGGCGCCGATGCGGCCGTCCATCATGTCGGACGGCGCGATGATGTCGGCGCCCGCCGCCGCCTGGATGACGGCCGCGGCGGCGACCTGCTCCACCGTCTCGTCATTGACGATGATGCCGTCGCGCAGGATGCCGTCATGGCCGTGGCTGGTGAACGGATCGAGCGCGGCATCGGTGATGATGCCGATCTCCGGCACCGCGTCCTTGATGGCGCGCGTGGCGCGGTTGATGACATTGTCGGGGTCGAGGATGTGCGATCCCGTCTGGTCGCGCAGCGCAAGCTCGACATTGGGGAAAGTGGCGATGGCCGGGATGCCCAGCCTGGCCGCGCGCTCGGCTTCCTTCACCGCGAGGTCGATGGAAAGGCGATAGACGTCGGGCATCGCGGCGATAGGCTCGCGCGTGTTCTTGCCGTCGATGACGAAGATCGGCCAGATCAGGTCGTTCACCGAAAGCTGGTTCTCCTGCACCAGCCGTCGCGACCAGTCGGCCTTGCGCATGCGTCGCAGCCGCCGGCTGCCGGTGATCTCGTCGACGCTGCGCGCGCCGGCGGGCTTTGCGGGAGTGAATTTGTTCATCGCCGAAACTCTCTTTTGCGCCGGCTTTTACCACGCGTCTCCGCCGCTGACCAATGCGACACGATTGTGCCAGGCACGCGCCTCACGGCGGCCCGTGTCCTGACAGGATCTGCGCCGCGCCCCTGACCGCGACCCGGAAGGCCTCGTCGAAGCTGACGCCGCGCGCCTGCCAGCGATAGGTCTTGCCGCGATCGGCCAGCCGCCAGTCGGCGATCCAGCCTAGGTCCTTGTCGCTCCACACGATGCTGCCGGCCAGCGCTCGGGCCGCTTCCGCTTTTTTTGCGAGCTTGTCGAGTCTTGCCATATCGGCCCCGGAAAGCGCCTTTTCATCCAGGCCGCCAAGCTGCCCGGCCTTTGGAAAGGTGACGCGCATCAGCAGCGGACCGGCAGCATTGGCGAAGGATTCGCGCATCGCGTCGCCGCGCTGCTCGTCTTGCGTCAGCATAAAATGCCGCGGGCCCTGCTCGGCGGTCATGAAGACGGCGATAGGCGGCCGCTCGCCGAGCCAAGGCCTGCTGCCGAGCTGCGCCAGGAGCTTGTCGATGACAGCCGGCTTGTAGAGGCAGGTGAGATCATGCGGCCTGTCATGTGTGCCTTGCTCGTCATGGATCGGGATGCCTTCGAGTCGGTCGTGATAGCGGAAGGACTGCACGAAGTCGGCCGCCTTGTCGCGCAGAGCCAGCATCTCCGTCTTCTGCGTCAGGCGCTGGTCGCCCGAGACCTTGACCAGCACCTTGTCGAGGCAATCTTTGAAGCCGATCTCGCGATTTGCCTCGCCAGTGCCGGTGACGATCGCCTGCGCCTGGTAGAGCTCGGCGATTGGCGCGGCGCGGACCGGCAGTCCCAGACATAGGAGACCGACCAATCCAATCGCGAAGCGGAAAATTCCAGGCATGTCGATCTGCTCGAAACCTGTCGGGCGCGGGCACAGTGCTTTGCCGGTTACCTAACACCTGGCGCTGCCGCCCGCCAGCGCAAGGAGCGCTCCCCAGTAACCGTCGCCATTGACGCGTCTCCGTGCCGCCTTTAGCACTTCTCTCCCCCGGCGGGCGGAGAGAGGGATTCTCTGGTGATGGATTTTGGCGGAGGCGACGAGATCCGCTTCGAGCGGCTGGGCAAGGCGGGTGTGGTCACTTTGACCCGACCCAAGGCGCTCAACGCCGTCACGCACGATATGGTCAAGGCGCTCGGCAGGGCGCTCGACGCCTGGGAGGAGGACACGGGCGTCGGTGTCGTCGTCGTCAAGGCCGAGGGCAGGGCGTTTTCCGCCGGCGGCGATATCCTGCACATCTACGAGGCCGGCCGCGCCGGCGAACCTCCGGTCGATTTCTTCGCCGACGAGTACCGGCTCAATGCCCGCATCGCCCGCTTCCAGAAACCTTATATCGCTTTGATCGACGGCATCGTCATGGGCGGCGGCGTCGGCATCTCTTTCCACGGCTCGCATCGGGTGCTGACCGAGAACGCGCAGTTCGCCATGCCGGAGGTCGGCATCGGCTTTTTCCCGGATGTCGGCGCCAGCCATTTGCTGCCGGATCTGGGCGGCTCCTTCGGCATGTATCTCGGATTGACGGGAAATCGCATCCGCTACGGCGATGCGCTGTGGTCTGGGCTTGCCACGCACACCATCAAGGCGCAGGCCCAGGCGGGATTGCTCGATGAGTTGGCGACCAGCAACGATCCGAATGCCGAGCTGCGCGATTTCTTCGTGCCGGCAAAACGCGAGACGGACCAGCAGGACCTGGATTCGATCGCGCGCCATTTTTCGCAAAGCTCGCTTGCCGATATCATCGCCAGCCTCGACGAGGCCGCCGCCGGCGACGCTTTCGCCGCCAGGACGCTTGCCACGATCAAGACCCGTTCGCCGACCAGCCTCCACGTCGCCTGGCGCGAGATCAGCGCCGGCTCGACGTTGTCGATGGACGAATGCATGAAGATGGAATTCCGCATCCTCAACCGCATGCTTGCCGGCCACGATTTCTATGAAGGCATCCGCGCCGCCATCATCGACAAGGGCTCGAAGCCCGCGTGGCGGCCGGCAGGACTGGATGAGGTCCGGACGGCCGACATCGACGCCTATTTCGCGCCGCTCGGGGACAAGGAGCTTGTCCTGTGAGCGAGGTCACCTCCAGGCGCGTGGTGCTGCAGCCATCGACCACCGAGGTCATCTTCGCCTGGTTCCAGCGCGTCATCGCCGGCTACTGCCTGTTGTTCGGCATCCTCTATTGGATCCGCCTCATCGGCATTTATCCGGGCGAGCTGTGGCGCTTCGACCTGATGCCGGTGCACTGGCAGGTGGCGGCAGCGATGCTCGCGGTGTTCTTTCCCTTCGCCGCCGCCGGCCTCTGGATGCTGGCGTCGTGGGGTCCGGTGATCTGGTTCATCTGCGCCGCGACCGAGACGGTGATGTATGCCGGTTTCCCCGATCTCTTCGGCAATCGGCTGCTAATCGTCGTATCGCACGCCTGCGTGGCCTTGCTCTACATCGTCTTTCGGGTCACCATCTGGCTGCAGAAGCGCCGGCTCCGCCAGTGAGCGTGATGCCGAAAAGTGTGAAGCGGTTTTCGGACGACATCATGCTCCACCCATAAAGCCGGCCGAGGGCCGGCCTTCGGGGCCGATCTCGCGGCCCCGTTTCACTGCAAGATCCATTGGCTAATCTTTAGGTTAATTGTTCTTGCTCGGGTGACCGATCGTTAAGCGTCTTCCGAAACCTCTTACCGGTAAGCTCTTGTTAGCCCTGGCGTTTAAGTCGAATTTTATGAGTATTCGATAGTGTCGCGATCAAGGTGAAAAACAAAAAATCACCAAGGCGACAAACGAGAGGCAAAGACAATGATCAATTCGCGTCCGGCGGCGAAGACCGCAAACGTATCCGACGATCGCCGCGAGGCTATCCGCTCGCTTTACATGGAATCGCTGCAGCTGGTGGAGCGTCTGCACCGCCGCCTGCTTGACGTGATCAAGGACGAGTTCGACCGCAACGGCCGTTCCGACATCAACGCCATCCAGGCGCTGCTGCTCTTCAACATCGGCAACTCCGAGCTGACCGCCGGCGAGCTGCGCTCGCGTGGCTATTATCTCGGCTCGAACGTCTCCTACAATCTAAAGAAGCTGGTCGACCTCGGCTTCATCAACCACCAGCGTTCGCGCATCGACCGCCGTTCGGTCCGCGTCTCGCTGACGCCGAAGGGCAACGAGGTGGCCGACGTCGTCGCCGGCCTCTACGAGCGCCATGTCGGCTCGATCGAGGCGGTCGGCGGCATCAACACCGACGAGTTCAAGCAGATGAACCGCGCGCTGCAGCGCCTCGATCGCTTCTGGAACGATACGATCGCTTACCGGATGTAAGCGCTTCGAAATTGGGGACGGGAAAGCCGCGCCGAAGAAGCGCGACCGGGAGAAGAGTACGGGACCGGTGCTGAAGCGCACCGGTCCTATTCTTTTTGCGAAGGCAGGCATCTGCGGGAGTTCGCTCTGCGCATTGAAGCTCCGCGCCTGAAGGGCAGGGTGCTTACTTCGCAAGGACGCGCCGGCGTTGCCGCCGATGCAAAAAAGCATCGCTGCCTTTTCTTTCACCGTGCCGCCGCAGGCAAATCGCGGGCCAAGGCCACGTTGCCGCCATAATCGCGGTCAATGCGATTTGTGAGTGACGCTGCGGGCCTGTGCCTTGCGCTCCTTGGAACCTGCGTGGCGGCAGCGCGTTTCTGGCGGCCGACGATGTGGGTCATGGTTGGCGAATTGTTAAGTTCGCCACCCCTAGAGTGCGGACAAGCCGCCCGGCAAGCGAATTGAGCGAGAGCGAATAGCCAAGAATGTCTGCCATGAGAACCAGCCGCCGTTTCTTCCTCACTGGAGCCTCCGCGCTCGCCGCCGCTGTTGTCGCCGGCCATGCCAGCGCGCAGGATGTGGTCGGGGATATCCTCAAGTCCTCGACGCGCGGCAATTGGGACGACCAGTTCGACGCCCGCGCCAACAACACAAGCAAGGTCGCCTCAACGCTGCCGATCTTCAGCCAGCAGACGGTCGCCTTCACCGAGCAGGCGGTGGCGCAGTATCAGAACATCGTCTCCCAGGGCGGCTGGGAACAGGTTCCGGCGACCAAGAAATTGCAGCTCGGCGTCGACGATCCGGATGTCGTCCCGCTGCGCAAGCGCCTGATGGTCTCGGGCGACCTGCCGCAGAGCGCCGGCATTTCGACGGCCTTCGATTCCTATGTCGACTCGGCGGTTAAGCGCTTCCAGCTCCGGCACGGCCTGCCGGCCGACGGCGCCATGGGCAAATACACTTATACGGCAATGAACGTCTCGGCGCAGATCCGGCTCGGCCAGTTGCAGACCAATCTGCAGCGCCTGAAGGAAAAGGCCGGCACGCTGGGCGACCGCTACGTGCTGGTCGACATTCCGGGCGCCCAGATCGAAGCCGTCGAGAACGACCGTGTCGTGCTTCGCCATACCGCGATCGTCGGCAAGATCGACCGCCAGACGCCGATCGTGAACTCGAAGATCAACGAGATCATCGTCAATCCATACTGGAACGCGCCGGTCTCGATCGTGCGCAAGGACATCATTCCGCTGATGCGGAAGGACCCGAACTACCTCAAGGACAGCCACATCCGCCTGTTCGCGCCGGACGGCAGCGAGGTCGATCCGATGACCATCGACTGGTCGACGGACGACGCCGCGAAATACCGTTTCCGCCAGGACCCGGGCAACAACAACGCGATGGCCTCGGTCAAGATCAACTTCCCGAGCCCGGACGGCGTCTACATGCACGACACGCCGCAGCAGAGCCTGTTCGGCAAGCTGATGCGCTTCGATTCCTCGGGCTGCGTGCGCGTCCAGAACGTGCGCGATCTCGTCACCTGGATCCTGCGCGACACGCCCGGCTGGGACCGCCAGCATTTCGAGGCGGCGATCAAGACCGGCGAGAACACGCCGATCCAGGTCGTCAACCCGGTGCCGGTTCACTTCCTCTATCTGTCGGCATGGTCGACCGCTCCGGGCGTCGTGCAGTTCCGCGACGACATTTACGGCCTCGACGGCGCCGCCGAGCTGCAGATCAGCTCTGCGCTTTAAGTGCCTGATCTAAAAAGAAAAAGGCCGCTCTTGTAGCGGTCTTTTTGGTCGGATCAGCCGCAACTGCCAGCAAGCAGAACGACAGCCTCGGCGCTGGACGGCGCGCCTTCGATTGCGCATCGGATTGAATCAGCGATCGAACTGGGCTTAAGCCATGCCGGCATCGAGGCCGAGCGCGCCGAACTGCGGGGCGATGCTTCGCCGAGGCGACATCAACGACCATACGGCGCGCAAGCTGTTCACCGAAATCACCTTCTCAGAGGCGCTGCTGAAGCCGCGAACCGCGCGATTAGCACCCGCCAGGCTTGGCTTGACGCAAACCGGCCAGCAAATTTCGCGCCGCAAACGTGGCGGGCCGAAAACAACTGTGTTAATGCGCGGCGAACTCGCAGACCTCCGGCCCCAAGGGAAAGCAAGCCATGTCTAATGCCGCGGCAGCCTCCAGCAAATTCGAATCCTTCTTCGAGACCACGCTTGCCGATGCCGATCCGGAAATCTTCGGCTCCATCCGCAACGAGCTCGGCCGCCAGCGCCATGAGATCGAGCTGATCGCTTCCGAAAACATCGTGTCGCGCGCCGTGCTCGAGGCGCAAGGCTCGATCATGACGAACAAATATGCTGAGGGCTACCCGGGCAAGCGCTACTATGGCGGCTGCCAGTTCGTCGACGTGGCCGAGGAACTGGCCATCGAGCGCGCGAAGAAGCTGTTCGGCTGCAACTTCGCCAACGTCCAGCCGAACTCGGGCAGCCAGATGAATCAGGCAGTGTTTCTGGCGCTGCTGCAGCCCGGCGACACGTTCATGGGCCTCGACCTGAATTCGGGCGGCCATCTCACCCACGGCTCGCCGGTCAACATGAGCGGCAAGTGGTTCAAGGTCGTCTCCTACGGCGTACGCAAGGACGACCATTTGCTCGATATGGACGCGATCGAGAAGACCGCGCATGAGACGAAGCCGAAGCTGATCCTGGCCGGCGGCACCGCCTATTCGCGTATCTGGGATTGGAAGCGTTTCCGTGAGATCGCCGATTCGATCGGCGCCTATCTCATGGTCGACATGGCGCATATCGCCGGCCTCGTTGCCGGCGGCATGCATCCGTCGCCGCTGCCCCACGCCCATGTCGTGACCACGACGACCCACAAGTCGCTGCGCGGCCCGCGCGGCGGCATGATCCTGTGCAATGACGAGGAAATCGCCAAGAAGATGAACTCGGCGGTGTTCCCGGGCCTGCAGGGCGGACCGCTGATGCATGTCATCGCCGCCAAGGCGGTGGCGCTCGGCGAAGCGCTGAAGCCGAGCTTCAAGGCCTATGCCGAAAGCATCGTCGCCAATGCCAAGGCGCTGGCCTCCAGCTTGCAGGAGACTGGCCTCGACATCGTCTCGGGCGGCACCGACAATCACCTGATGCTGGTCGACCTTCGTCCGAAGAACGCCACCGGCAAGCGCGCGGCAGCAGCCCTTGGCCGCGCCAACATCACCTGCAACAAGAACGGCATTCCGTTCGATCCGGAAAAGCCCTTCGTCACCTCTGGCGTGCGCCTCGGCACGCCGGCGGGTACCACGCGCGGCTTCGGCCAGGCCGAGTTCCGCGAGATCGGCAAGCTGATCGCGGAGGTGCTGGACGGGCTGAAAGCGGCGAATTCCGATGAGGGCAACGCAGCGGTCGAGGCCGCTGTGAAGGCCAAGGTCACGGCGCTGACCGATCGCTTCCCGCTCTATCCCTATCTCGGTTGACCGGGCGCCACGCGTCATCTTTTATCCTGCGCTCGCGCCGCTCCTCTGGGCGGCGCGGCTTACTGGAGATCCGATGATGCGTACTTCCCGTCTCGCCGCGGCCTTGCTTGGCCCGCTTGCCGCCTTCGCCACCTCCGCCGCGATGGCTCAGGACGAAACCAAGCCGGATGCTGATCTGCCCGCCACCAATACCTTCGGCAGGTGGACCACCATCATCGATACGCTCGATACCGGCCAGGACGCGCACAAGACCTGCGCCGCCTCCACGGCCTTCCTCGACGGCGCCGGCAATGCGGGCTCCCTGACGCTGTCGATCTCGACGGGCGACGCGCTGCCGCCGGATGCGTATCCGACCATCATGTTCATCGTCGACAACAAGACCTTGCCGACCGGCGACAAGATCGCCGCGACCTTCGGCGACCCCGGCGTGAAGATCGCCGCGACGGTCTCCTCCAACGCGGCCGCCGGCGGCCGTCCGAGCTGGATGGTCGACAACCAGGCCAAGACCAGCCTGGCCTTGCTGCGCGCCATGCGCAAGGTCACCTCGCTCGATGTGGTCTTCGGCAAGCAGGCCGTCGCCAGCATCCCAATGGACGGCTTCACCAAGGCCTATCGCAACCTCGGCACGTCCTGCGGGTTTTCGACCAAGGACGTCGCGCCCTGACGCTGCCGGCCTTGGGGTAGGGCGCTGGCAATTGTTCTTGCGCCTCGCTATCTCTGATAGAAAGGCTCCGCGCTTTGCTATAGCGGCAAAACGAACTAAGCCTTCCGGTATCCTACAGAATCGCCAAACCGAAAGCTTCCCATGCGTTGTCCCTATTGCCAGTCCGAAGATACGCAGGTGAAGGATTCGCGTCCCGCCGAGGATGGCGCGGCCATCCGCAGGCGCCGCGTCTGTCCTGACTGCGGTGGTCGTTTCACCACCTTCGAACGCGTGCAATTGCGTGACCTTGTGGTTGTCAAGAAGTCCGGCCGCAAGGTGCCGTTCGACCGCGACAAGCTGCTGCGCTCGGTCGAGATCGCGGTGCGCAAGCGCAATGTCGACCCCGAGCGTATCGACCGCGCCGTCACCGGCATCGTGCGCCAGCTCGAAAGCTCCGGCGAAACCGAGGTCGCTTCGGGCGAGGTCGGCCGGCTGGTCATGGAGGCGCTGAAGTCGCTCGATGACGTCGCCTATGTCCGCTTCGCCTCCGTCTATCGCAATTTCCGCGAGGCCAAGGATTTTCACGAGCTGCTGGGCGAATTGAAAGGCGACGAGGAGAAGACCGAAGAGGACGCCGGCTGATCATGGTGGGACAGCGACTGGATGAGGCCGCGCAGGCGGCCCTTGATCGCCGTTTCGTGGCCGCGGCCATCAGGCTGTCGCGCCGCAATGCCGGCCGCACCTCCACCAACCCTTCCGTCGGCACCATCATCGTGCGCGACGACGGCGCCGGCCCGATGATTGTCGGCACCGGCGTGACGGCCGTGGGCGGCCGCCCCCATGCCGAGACCGAAGCGCTGGCCGAGGCCGGCGAGCTTGCGCGGGGTGCCACGGCTTACGTCACTTTGGAGCCCTGCGCCCATCACGGCCGCACGCCGCCCTGCGCCAACGCGCTGGTCAATGCCGGCATAGCGCGCGTCGTCGGCGCGGCCAGCGATCCCGATCCGCGCGTCTCCGGCAAGGGCTACGCCATCCTGCGCGCCGCCGGTGTCGAGGTGGTGGAGAAAGTACTGGCCGCCGAGGCCGCCGAGCAGATGGCCGGCTATCTGACTCGTTCTCTGAAAAAACGCCCGGAAGTGACTCTGAAGCTTGCGCTTTCGAGCGACGGCAAGATCGGCCGCAAAGGCGCCGGACAGGTCGCCATCACCGGCGAGATCGCCCGGCGCGATGTCTATCTGATGCGCGCCGAGGCGGACGCCATCCTGATCGGCATCGGCACCGCGCTCGAGGACGACCCGGCGCTGACCGTGCGCCTGCCCGGGCTGGAGAACCGTTCGCCGGCGCGTATCATCCTCGATCGGCAGATCCGGTTGCCGGAGACGTCCAGGCTGGTGTCCGGCGTCGACCGCGTGCCGCTCTATGTCGCCGCTTGCCTGGAGGCCGATCCGCATCGGCGGGCAGCGCTCGAACGCGCCGGCGTGCGCTTCATCGGCACCGAAACCTATGATGGCTTCGTCGCTCTGCCGGAATTGCTGGAAGACCTTGCCGCGCTCGGGATGGCAAGCGTTTTGGTCGAAGGCGGTGCCAGGGTGGCCAAGGCCTTCCTGGAGGAAGACCTGGTCGACCGCATCGTCCTGTTCCAGGGGCCGGAGGCAATCGGCGAGGATGGGATTGCATCGCCCATCGACGCCGACCATATCCCGGCAGGCTTTCGCAAATTGCGCGACATGCGGTTTGGCGAGGACAGCTATGCCGAATGGGTAAGACCATGATCGCGAAAAGTGGGAACCGGTTTTTGTGCGAGATCATGGTCAAAACGAAAGACGCTCTCTGATGTTTACAGGAATTGTCACGGATGTGGGCGCTATCGCTTCGGTGAAGCCGCTGGCGGAAGGCGTCGGCCTGCGCATCGACACCGCCTATGATCCCGAGACCATCGCGATCGGCGCCTCGATCTCTTGCGGCGGCGTTTGCCTGACGGTCACGGCGCTGCCCGAGCACGGCTCGAATGCGCGCTGGTTTGAGGTCGAGGCCTGGGAGGAAGCGCTGAGGCTGACCACCGCGTCGAGTTGGAAGCCCGGCACCAGGATAAATCTCGAACGCGCGCTGAAGATCGGCGACGAACTCGGCGGCCACATCGTCTCCGGACATGTCGACGGCACCGCCGAAATCGTCGAGCGCAAGGAAGAGGGCGATGCCGTGCGCTTCACGCTGGAGGCGCCACGCAATCTGGCGAAGTTCATCGCGCCCAAAGGATCGGTCGCGCTCGACGGCAACTCGCTCACCGTCAACAAGGTCGAAGCGACCCGCTTCGACGTGCTCCTCATCCATCACTCGCTGAGCGTCACCACCTGGGGCGAGCGCCAGGCCGGCGACCGCGTCAACATCGAGATCGACACCATGGCCCGCTATGCCGCGCGCCTGGCCGAGGCAGCGAAAGAGGGGCTTTGAGGACAGGCCTTGAAGTTGCCGGCCATTGGCCGTACATTGTCTTCAGGAGAAACGATGATGACGGTACATGCACATCCACCTCGCAATCGCGCCCGTGGTGAACGCCTAGAAGCTCGCATCACTGCGGATCAGAAGAGCCTGATTGAGCGTGCTGCAGCGCTGCAAGGCCGCACCGTGACTGACTTCGTGCTGAGCAGCGTCCAGGAGGCTGCCCGCCGGGCCATCGAAGAGCACCAGCGCCTTGAACTATCTGTCAGCGACAGCAGGGCATTCGTGGATGCTCTAGTCAATCCAAAACCAGTGAACGATCGCCTGCGCGATACGGTGCGTCGGTATCGCCAAGCCACTGGCATCTGAGGGTGACGGGCTCGACCGAGGCCTCTTTGCGAGTTGAGGTGCTCGGTTCGCAGCACGACAGAAACTCGTTCGAATGCGGCGTAGAGCCACTTGATCGATATCTTCGAATGCAGGCCGGACAAGACGCTCGCAAGAACATTGCAGCACCGTTCGTGCTGGTCATGCCGGACGGAGCTATTGCAGGCTACTATACCCTCTCATCGACTGCGGTGAGTGTCGGTGAATGGCCTGTTGAGACGGTCCGCAAGCTGCCGCGTTATCCGCTGATTCCGGCGACGCTGCTCGGGCGCCTAGCGGTAGATCGACGGCAACAGGGCCGGGGTTATGGCCGATACCTCCTGGCCGATGCCCTGCTTCGATCTCTCCGCAGTGAGATTGCTGCGTTTGCGGTAATCGTTAATGCAAAGGACGGGAACGCGCGCCGGTTCTATCAGCGAGAAAGTTTTTTGCCATTTCCGGATCAGCCGATGAAACTATTTAGGCCGATGGCCGATATCGCGGAACTGTTCAGATGAGAAAGGGAACTCCAACGGAGGGTGAGAATTCCAAGCTCAAAGAACGGCTGACCCGCGAAGCAATGGCCGATGTGGATGCCAGCCGTGTGGTGGATCACGGAGCCGTTCTTGTCTGGGCTGAAAGCCTGGGTACCAGCTGTCCGCTTCCACCGCCTCGGATAAAGATGCGATAGACCAAGCGGCACCCCGCCAATCTTCCGCTTGCGGTCAACACGGCTTCGGCCTAAGTCACCGGCAACCCCCCGGAGACTTTTATGGCTGGCACATCCCAACATGGCAAAGCGTTCATTCGCCCGAAGGCGAAGGCGCATCTGCTCATTGTCGAAGCGCGCTTTCACGACGATCTCGCCGACGCCCTGCTCGAAGGCGCGACCGGCGCGCTCGAGGAGGCCGGCGCCACCTATGACGTGGTGACGGTTCCCGGCTCGCTCGAAATACCTGCTGTCATCACCTTCGCGCTCGATGGCGCGGCCGAAGGCGGCACGCATTACGACGGTTTTGTTGCGCTCGGCACCGTCGTCCGTGGCGACACCTATCATTTCGACATCGTCGCCAATGAATCGAGCCGCGCGCTGATGGACCTTTCGGTGCAGGAGGCGATCGCGATCGGCAACGGCATTCTGACCACCGAGAACGACGCGCAGGCATGGACGCGCGCGCGCAAGACGGAAGGCGACAAGGGCGGCTTCGCCGCACGCGCGGCGCTGACCATGATCGCCCTCAAAGAAAAATTCGGAGCCCAATCGTGAGCGATCCCGCCTCGACCGGAGCGGCGCGCCACGCCAATAAGCGTGGGGCTGCCCGTCTTGCCGCCGTCCAGGCGCTTTATCAGATGGATGTGGCCGGCAGCGGCGTCTTCGAGATCACGGCCGAATACGAGACCTTCCGCCTCGGCAAGGAAGTCGACGGCGCGCTTTACCGCGAGGCTGACGCGCAATGGTTCCGCGCCATCCTGACCGGCGTCGTCGAGAACCAGAAGACCATCGATCCCGTCATCCGCCAGGCGCTGACCGAGGATTGGCCGCTGTCGCGGCTGGATTCGACGCTGCGCGCCATCCTGCGCGCCGGCGTCTACGAATTGATGAAGCGCGAGGACGTGCCGGTGGCCGTCATCGTCTCCGAGTATGTCGACATCGCAAAAGCCTTTTACGAGGAAGACGAGCCGAAGCTGGTCAACGCCGTCCTCGATCGCGTCTCGCGCCGGGTTCGCGGCGAGGGGCGAGGCAAGGACGCTTCGTGACGACCGCAATGGCCGCGATCGCCGAGACCGGCAGGGAAGGGCGCCGCACGGCGGTGCTGCTTGCCGCTGCGCAGGCGATTGTCGGTTCGGCAGCTCCGATCGCCATTTCGCTCGGCGCGCTTGCCGGCCAATATCTGCTCGGCCCGGACAAGTCGCTGGCGACGGCGCCGGTCACCGGCTTCAATCTTGGCGTGGCGCTCGGGTCCTTGCCGGCCGCCGCCATCATCCGCAGCCTTGGCCATCGCGGCGGCTTCATGACCGGCACCATCGTTACCGCGCTCGGCGGCCTGATCGCGACGCTTGCGCTCTATCAGGCAAGCTTCTGGCTGTTCGCCTTCGGCCTCTGCGTCATCGGCGCCGGCGGCGCTTTCGTCCAGCAATTCCGCTTCGCCGCCGCCGACAACGCGCCGCCCGAGTTCAAGGCGCGCGCCATCTCCTTCGTGCTGGCGGGCGGCATCATCACCGCCGTCCTCGGGCCGCAGATCGTCATCTACACGCGTGAATTGCTGGCTCCGGTGATGTTTGCCGGGTCCTTCGTCTCGATCCTGCCCCTGGCGGCGGTTGGCGCGCTCATCCTGTCGTTCCTGCGGGTTTCCTCCCGGACCGGCGCCGTCACTGAAGCTGCTGCAAGCGATGCCCGCCCGCTGATTGAAATCGTCGCTCAGCCGCGTTTCATCGCCGCATTGTTCTGCACCGTCGGCAGCTACGCGCTGATGAGCTTCGTCATGACCGGCGCGCCGCTCGCCATGGTCGGCTGCGGCCTGTCGGAAGACAATGCCACTCTTGGCATTTCGTGGCACGTCATGGCCATGTTCGGGCCGAGCTTCTTCACCGGCTCGCTGATCCATCGCTTCGGCGCCGAACGCATCGTCGCCACCGGCCTTGTCCTGCTGATCGGCTGTGCTGCCGTGGCGCTTTCCGGTTTGGCGCTCTGGCAGTTCTGGACGGCGCTGATCCTGCTCGGGCTCGGCTGGAATTTCGGTTTCATCGGCGCCACCGCAATGGTCGCGGCCAGCTACCGGCCCTCCGAGAAGAGCAAGGTCCAGGGTTTCCACGACTTCGTCCTGTTCGGCTCCGTCGCATTCGCTTCGCTGATGTCGGGCGCGATCTACAATGCGTGGGGCTGGACTATGCTGAACTGGATCGTCTTCCCGGTCGTCGCGCTCTGCTTCCTGGCGCTCGGGACCCTGAAGCTGACGGGCTTGCGCGCCGCCAGCTGACATCACGCTGTCGGGACTGCCTGCCGCGCTTCCCTGGCGTGGGGAACAAAGATATTGCGCTGATCCCCTCAATTATGAAACCGTGTACCCCGACTGGCCGTTATAGCCGTGCTCACATGCGGCCACCGATTAATCGGTCCACAGCAAGGGATTTTCACAATGTTTTCAATCCGAAAGCTCGCCGTAGCAGCCGTCGCTCTCGGCATTGCGACGGCCTCGGCCAGCGCCCAGGTGGTCGTCTCGTCGAAGATCGATACCGAAGGCGGGGTGCTGGGCAACATCATCCAGCTCGTGCTCAACGCCAACAACATCAAGACGACGGACCGCATCCAGCTCGGCGCGACGCCCGTGGTGCGCAAGGCGATCACCGCCGGCGAGATCGACATCTATCCCGAATATACCGGCAATGCCGCCTTCTTCTTTCAGAAGGCCGACGATCCTGTCTGGAAGGACGCCGCCAAGGCCTACGAAACCGCCAAGAAGCTCGACTATGACGCCAACAAGATTGTCTGGCTGTCGCCGTCGCCGGCCAACAACACCTGGGCGATCGCGCTGCGCAAGGAAGTGGCCGACGAGAACAAGCTCGTCACCTTGACCGACTTCGGCAAATACGTCGCGGGCGGTGGCAAGGTTGTGCTGGCGGCCTCCGCCGAGTTCGTCAATTCGGCGGCGGCGCTCCCGGCCTTCCAGACGACATACGGCTTCACGCTGAAGCCGGACCAGCTGATCACGCTCTCCGGTGGCGATACCGCCGCGACCATCGCAGCCGCCGCCAACCAGACCAACGGCGCCAATGCCGCCATGGTCTACGGTACCGATGGCGGCATCCAGCCTTCCGGCCTCGTCGTGCTCGAGGACGACAAGGCTGTGCAGCCCGTCTATCAGCCCGCACCGATCATCCGCGAACAGGTCCTGAAGCAGCATCCCGAAATCGAGGCGCTGCTGAAGCCGGTCTTCGCCAAGCTCGATCTCGTCACGTTGCAGGAGCTCAACGGCCGCGTTCAGCTGGGCGGCGAGCCGGCGAAGGGCGTGGCGGAGGATTTCCTTAAGAAGAACGGGTTTTTGAAGTAAGATAAGCCCGCCTTGAAAAGCGAGAAGTCGTTGCGAGGCGCCCCCCTCTGTTTTGCCGGACATCTCCCCCTCAAGAGGGGAGATTGGCAGTTGCTGCGCCTCGCTCCCTTCTCCGGCCTTGGTGATTGGCGAAGGCCCACGCGACATCTGATCTCCCCCGCAGATGGGGAGATGGCCGGTAGGCCAGAGGGGGGCGCCTCGCGCAAACGCGCGTCATGACCCTGCGCCTCGACAAGCTCGGCGTCGTCATTGCCGCGATCGTGGCCTATGCCACGTTCCTCGCCCCGTTCGCCACGTTCCGCGCCAACCGTATCGTGCCCGGGCAGGCGCGCTCGATCCTAGAAGCGCTGCCGTCCATGCTTGGCATGCTATTGCTGGCGATAGTGATAGCGGTCGCGATCGTCGCCCTGCTCAGGACGCCCCTTGTGCTCAGGCTGATCGCCGGCGTCCTGGCGCTGGTCGCGCTATCGGTCCTTATCGGTGTTGCCGGCGGTTTTCTGACGCCCGCCGGCAATACGTTCGCTCGCGTCTCGCCGGCCTCCGGTTTCTGGCTGCTGATCTTTGCCTTCACCTTGCTTCTCGCGGACGTGTTGACCCGGCTCAACCTGTCGCCCTGGGCGCGCGTCGGCGTGCTCGTGCTGGCCGCTTTAGCCATTGCCGCGTTGCTCGTTTCGGGACGTTGGGACAGTCTTTCCATCCTCAAGGAATACGCCAGCCGCGCCGACAGTTTCTGGGCCGAAGCTTCCAAGCACGTCACGCTGGCGCTTGGCTCGCTGGCCGGCGCGGTGATCGTCGGCATTCCGCTCGGCATCTTGTGCCATCGCGTCGAGAAGTTGCGGGCAGGGGTGCTCAATGTGCTCAACATCATCCAGACCATTCCGTCGATCGCGCTCTTCGGTTTGCTGATCGCGCCGCTCGGCTGGGTCGCCGTGCATGTGCCGGGTGCCGCCGCGGTCGGCATCAGGGGCATCGGCACCGCGCCGGCTTTTGTTGCCCTCTTCCTATATTCCCTCCTGCCGGTGGTGGCCAACACCGTGGTGGGACTCGCCGGCGTGCCACGCGCCGCCAACGATGCCGCGCGCGGCATGGGCATGACCGATCGCCAGCGCCTCTTCGAGGTCGAATTCCCGCTCGCCTTTCCGGTGATCCTGACCGGCATCCGCATCGTGCTTGTTCAGAACATCGGGCTTGCCACTATCGCCGCGCTGATCGGCGGCGGCGGCTTCGGCGTGTTCGTTTTCCAGGGTGTCGGCCAGACGGCGATGGATCTGGTGCTGCTCGGCGCGCTGCCGACCGTGGCGCTGGCCTTTGCTGCGGCGATCATCCTCGACGCCGTCATCGAGATGACCGCCACCAAGCGCAGGGTTGAAACGGCATGATCGAGATCGAAGGCATCACCAAGCGCTATGACGAAACGACGGTGGTCGATAATGTTTCGATGGTCATCGAGCCGCGAACCATCGCCACCATTGTCGGCACGTCGGGATCCGGCAAGACGACGCTGCTCAGGATGATCAACCGGCTGGTCGAGCCGAGCGCCGGCGTCGTCAAGCTCGACGGCGCCGACAACCGCTCGGTGCCCGGCTATCAGCTGCGCCGCAGCATCGGCTACGCCATCCAGGGCCACGGCCTGTTTCCGCATCGCACGGTGGCGCAGAATATCGCCACCGTGCCGTTGCTGCTCGGCTGGGACAGGGATCGCATCAAGGCCCGTGTCGACGAGTTGATGACGCTCTACCAGCTCGACCCCCAGGCATATGGCCCGCGTTACCCGCACGAGCTTTCCGGCGGCCAGCAGCAGCGCGTCGGCGTTGCCCGCGCTTTGGCCGCCGAGCCCAACGTGCTTTTGATGGATGAGCCCTTCGGCGCGCTGGATCCGATCATCCGCACCAAGGCGCAAGAGGACCTGCTGGCGATCCAGAAGCGCTTCGGCACCACCATCATCCTCGTCACCCACGACATGGAAGAGGCCGTGCATCTAGGCGACAAAATAGCCGTCATGGATGCCGGCAAGCTGGTGCAATACGCAAGACCGGCGGAGATTCTGGCCAGGCCGGCAAACGGCTTTGTCGAGACACTGGTCGGCGCCAGCGAAAGGCCGTTCCGGCTGCTGTCGCTCGGGCCTGTGCGCGATGCGGTGGAGCCCGGCGGTGCCGAAGGCGAGGCGATCCCCGGCGAAGCCACGCAGCGCGACGCCCTGGCCGAGCTCTTGTGGTCGGGCCGCCCGGCGCTGCCGGTGAAAGGCGCCGACGGCAAGCTGCTTGGCCGCGTCACCGTCGAAGGCCTGGTCAAACGCGCGGCGAGGCCGCAATGAAAGCCTGGCTGCCCGCGCTGCTGAGGCTGGCTGTCCTCTTGCTGTTGGCGGTCTTCATCACCAGCCCGAACTGGTTCGAGCCGCTGCTGAAACCGCTGACCGAGAATGGCGCGCCGGCGATCTACAACCAGGGCAGCCTGCTGACGCTGACATTGCAGCATCTGCGGATCGTGCTGATGGCGACGGTGGCGGCGACGATCGTGGCCGTGGCTTTAGCCATCCTGGTCACCAGGCCGGCAGGCGCCGAGTTCCTGCCCTTGTCGCGCAGCCTGGTCAATATCGGCCAGACCTTCCCGCCGGTTGCGGTGCTGGCGCTTGCCGTGCCGGCCGTCGGCTTCGGCGAGAAGCCGACGCTGATCGCGCTCTTCCTCTACGGCCTGCTGCCGATCTTCGAGAATGCGCTGACGGCGCTCACCGCGCTGCCCGGCAACGTGATGGAAGCGGCGCGCGGCGCAGGCATGACCGGCTGGCAAAGGCTGATGAAGGTCGAGCTGCCGCTGAGCGCGCCGGTGATCCTCGGCGGTATCCGGCTCTCGGTGGTCATAAGCCTCGCCACCGCGACCATCGGCTCGACGGTAGCCGCCAAGACGCTCGGCGAGGTGATCATCGCCGGCCTAATCTCGAACAACCTTGCCTTCGTGCTGCAGGGCGGCCTGATTGTCGCCGCGCTAGCCGTGTTGATCTATGACGGCCTGTCGGCGATCGAACGCTACGCTGCGCGGCGTATGGGGCAGGGGGCGCAGTAGCTGCCCTCAAACGTCGTTTTCGTCGATTTGCGCCATCTTCAAAAGATGTCGCAGGAGGCCGGTCTTGAGAGGCTTGTTGCCATGTATCGGAATGGAGAGACGTACGATGCTTCCCTCCTTTCCATAGATGTGATGGCTTCCGGCAATGCGCAGAAGCAGCCAGCCTTGCCGCTCGACAATACGGGCAAGGTCCTTGCCGGAAATGGGCTTCAAACGGCGATTTCCACTATCCTGCCTGGCTCAGAAGTGAATGACGATGGCAGGTCGACAGAAAGGCAGCCCTCAATGGCCTCACGCAGGTTTGCCAGAAGCTCGTCCAAGGTTTCTCCCTGAGTCGCGCATCCGGGGATGGCCGGGACCTCAGCCCAGAATCCACCCTCCTCGGCTTCGTGGACGATAGCCTTGAATTTCATCGATCAACTCCTGTCTTGCCTGGAAGATATGCTCACAATGAGTATTTGCAAAGCGAACGCTCCAGCCCCTTGAGGCATATGAGCGTTAGATCGCGGCGCCCGCCATCACCGGTGAGCTGGTCCCGTTTGCTGCGCTCGTTCTATTTCAATCGATCTAATTCCATGGCTGTGACAGGGCGAACGCCGGCACCATCTTCTTTTGCGCGAAAGCCGGGCAAAAACCGAACAATATCTTGACGTTCCAAGCCCTGTTTCGCATACACCCCGCCAAGGGGTGGAATCCGCGCGCGGCATCCGTCCCCGATCCAACGGCCCAGGGAGGGGTTCTTTTGGGCCAACAATCGAGGAAAATCCGGCAATGACCATCATTACCGCCGTCATCGCCTGCGGCCTGCTGTCAGTTCTGTACGCCATCTGGGCGACACGTTCGGTCCTTGCGTCCGATCAGGGCAATCAGCGCATGCAGGAAATCTCAGCCGCCATCCGCGAAGGCGCCCAGGCTTACCTGGCGCGCCAGTACACGACCATCGCGATCGTCGGCATCGTCGTTCTCCTGCTTGCCTGGTGGCTGCTTTCGATCACCGCCGCCATCGGCTTCCTGATCGGCGCGGTGCTGTCGGGCGCCGCCGGTTTCATCGGCATGCATGTCTCGGTGCGCGCCAATGTGCGAACCGCGCAAGCCGCTTCGAACAGCCTTGCCGCCGGCCTCGACATCGCCTTCAAGTCGGGTGCCATCACCGGCATGCTGGTCGCGGGCCTGGCGCTGCTTGGCGTCTCGATCTACTACTTCATCCTGACCGGCCCGATGGGCCTGCAGCCGAACGACCGCGTCGTCATCGACTCGCTCGTTGCGCTCGGCTTCGGCGCCTCGCTGATCTCGATCTTCGCCCGTCTCGGCGGCGGCATCTTCACCAAGGGTGCGGATGTCGGCGGCGATCTCGTCGGCAAGGTCGAGGCCGGTATCCCGGAAGACGATCCGCGCAACCCGGCCACCATCGCCGACAATGTCGGCGACAATGTCGGCGACTGTGCCGGCATGGCCGCCGATCTGTTCGAGACCTATGCGGTGACCGTCGTCGCCACCATGGTGCTCGCCGCTATCTTCTTCGGCGGTACCGCGGTGCTGGGGGCCGCGATGCTCTACCCGCTGGCCATCTGCGGCGCCTGCATCCTGACCTCGATCGTCGGCACATTCTTCGTCAAGCTGGGTTCCAACGGCTCGATCATGGGCGCGCTCTACAAGGGCCTGATCGTCACCGGCCTGCTGTCGATCGTCGGCCTCGCCGTCGCTACCTCGGCCACGCTCGGCTGGGGCGAGGTCGGCACCGTCGCCGGCATCGTCATCACCGGCAAGAACCTGTTCACCTGCGGCCTGATCGGCTTGGCTGTGACCGGCTTGATCGTCGTGATCACCGAATACTACACCGGCACCAACAAGCGTCCGGTGAACTCGATCGCTCAGGCGTCGGTGACCGGCCACGGCACCAACGTCATCCAGGGCCTCGCGGTCTCGCTGGAATCGACGGCGCTGCCGGCCATCGTCATCGTCGGCGGCATCATCGCCACCTACCAGCTCGCCGGCCTTTTCGGCACAGCGATCGCCGTCACCACCATGCTCGGGCTAGCCGGCATGATCGTGGCGCTCGACGCCTTCGGCCCGGTCACCGACAATGCCGGCGGCATCGCCGAAATGGCCGGCCTGCCCAAGGAAGTCCGCCACTCGACCGACGCGCTCGACGCGGTCGGCAACACCACCAAGGCGGTGACCAAGGGCTATGCCATCGGCTCGGCCGGCCTCGGCGCGCTGGTGCTGTTCGCCGCCTACTCGAACGATCTCAGGTTCTTTGCCGCCAATGGCGACAAGTACCCCTACTTCCAGGGCATGGGCGAGATCTCGTTCGATCTCTCCAACCCGTATGTCGTCGCCGGCCTCATCTTCGGCGGCCTGATCCCCTATCTGTTCGGCGGTATCGCGATGACCGCGGTCGGTCGCGCCGCAGGCTCGATCGTCGAGGAAGTGCGCAAGCAGTTCCGCGAGGACAAGGGCATCATGGCCGGCACCTCGAAGCCGAACTATGCGCGCGCCGTCGATATCCTGACCAGGGCGGCGATCCGGGAAATGATCATTCCGTCGCTGCTCCCGGTGCTCGCGCCGCTCGTCGTCTATTTCGGCGTGCTTCTGATCTCGGGCTCGAAGGCCTCGGCCTTCGCGGCGCTCGGCGCCTCGCTGCTCGGCGTCATCGTCAACGGCCTCTTCGTCGCCATCTCGATGACCTCCGGCGGCGGCGCCTGGGACAACGCCAAAAAGTCGTTCGAGGATGGCTTTACCGACAAGGACGGCGTCAAGCACCTGAAGGGTTCGGAAGCGCACAAGGCCTCGGTCACCGGCGATACCGTCGGCGATCCCTACAAGGACACCGCCGGCCCGGCCGTCAACCCGGCGATCAAGATCACCAACATCGTCGCGCTGCTTCTGCTCGCCGTGCTCGCGCACGGCTGATTGCGGCTATTCCAGGACAAAGCCCGCGGGATCGCTCCCGCGGGCTTTGTGTTTCGGCATGACATCATGCATTCCGGGGCACTCAACTAGCTTCCGGCCCTTCGCCGCCACGGCGATAGCGGGCCAGCAACGCGTCGGCGTCTGGTTCTCGTTCGGGCATCGGCGGCAAGCCGCGTGTCCGGCGCAACATGGCAATGAACGCGCCGCGGCGATATTGGCGGCGGAAGGACCGCGCCCGCGGATGCATGCCAAGCATGGCCAGAAGCCTGCGTTTGACATAGCGGGAGCGCTTGAGGGGGGCAGGTTCCTCGGCGTTGCCGAGAATCCTGACCCGCAACGCGTCTGGCGCATCCATCGCGTCCATCAGCTCTTCCTGCTCCCGCGCCGTATCTCGCGCATAGCTGCCTTCGCGCTTGCCCGAATGCAGCATGAGCACGGTTAGATGGGGCATTGTCGCAATCACAGCACCCTTGCGCCAGGCACGGAACAGCCAGTCCTGGGAACTCTCGCAAACGCACTGGCTGGCCGGTCGCCATGGCCCAAGCCTTGGCAGCGACGTCCGCCGGACCATTTGCGCGGAACCGAATCCGACTGTGGTTACCGGGTCATAGAAGCCGTCCCGGCCCATCCCGAGGATCATATGCCTGGAGCCTTTGCTCGCGGACGACTCGATGACTGCACCTCGGGCGATCACCACATCGGCACCGGTGGCGTCGATCCAGCCGCACATGGACGCCAGATGGTCGGGAAACCACAGATCGTCATGGTTCAAGATGGCGATGAAGCGGCCGCGGGCCCGGGCAAAACCGATATTGTTGGGACCCGACTGCTCGCCGAAGTTCACCGGAAGATCGATATAGGAGATGCGGGCGTCTTCGAATGCAGCGACCGTGGCCGCGGTGTCAGGGCGGCACCCGTCGCCGACGACTATGGCTTCCCAGTCCTGCAGGGTCTGACCAATGAGGCTCTTCAGCGCCTGATGCAGCACCGCCGGACGGTTGTGCGTGGCTATCACGATCGAGACCAGCGGTTCGATCGGTCCAATTGGCGCGCCTTGACCGCCCTTTTCCACACTACACCAGCTTGTAGGGGATTTGTTCCGTATCGGGCGGCAGGCGCCAATGGTCGGGCGCGTCATAGGCGTAAGCCTTGTCGACGAGGTTGAGCAGCAACGCTGTCTCCGGTCCGAGGGCGACGACACCGTGCCAGACGCCGGGCGGAATGGTGACGATTGCCGGTCGCGAGGCGCCGACGATCTTGTGCCAGACCGTGCCGAAACTGGGCGAGGCCTTGCGCCCGTCGAAAAGCGATATCCGCACGCTGCCGGCGCAGCAGAACAGGCGGTCGAGAGTCGCCGCATGTGCGTGCCAGCCCGTCACCGCGCCCGGATACATGGTGCGCTGAAACACTTGCCCGACCGGCGATTGATCGAGAGCCCATTCCTCGCGAAAGATCTCGGTCAGGTAGCCGTTGGAAGTCGCGACGGGTCTGATTTCCTTGAATGCGACGCCCTCGATCGGCGGCGCATCGACGGCGAGCCAGTCCGGCGTCACCGTCTGTTGGTCAGGCGTGCCGGTCGCCATCCAGCCCTGCGGTACGGTACGATCGTTGTTGCTCATATCCAGCCCCCCGGAAATCGCCAAAGCGTCATACGTGGCTATGCGGGCATAGGCAAGCGCGGTCGGACGGTCGCTGGCAAGCGACGAAAGACCGTCGATCGAAGTCTTTCGTTCAATCAGGTTGCCGGGCGAGCGAACTCAGGGCGTACCGCCGCTACCGCCGCCGGGGATGCCGGGCGCCAGCTTGCTGGCGCCGCTGATGACCTGGCTCAGGAAGTTCTGGTCCTTGCCGCCGGTCGGCGTCGTCCGCGAGATGAAGTCGAAGACCTTGCCGTCCTTGAGACCGTAATTGGCGATCTGGGTAACGCGACCGTCAGCGCCGAAATAGACCGCCAGCACGTGCTGGTCGACGATGCGCGGGTTATCGAAGGCGACGTAGCGCTTGCGCGTTTGCGAGATGTAGTAGAAGGCCTCGTTGTCGAAGGTCGCCGTCGTCGACGGCGTGCCCAGCGCCAGAAGCACCTGCTCGCGGCTCGATCCGACCGGCACCGAATCGATCGCCTGCTGGTCGATGACGTAGCCTTTCGTCAGCGTCTCGCTCGGATGGAGATCTCCGAACATCTTGGACGAATTGCAGGCGGAAAGCGCTGACACCATTACCAGCAGCGAAGCCGCGCCCACTGGGGCGGGCGCAAAGAACGACTTGAATTTCAGCGCACCCAACAACAATTCTCCATCACATCCCCGCAACTTGCGCTGGGCCGCAAAACCGGTAAACCAGCTTGCATGCCGATGCAACAAGGCCAAATCAAACAACAGGTCCCCGGGAGACCGCCCTCAATGTTCCAGCGCCTTTTTGGCCGCGAACGCAATGCCAACCGCGCTATCACCGACGCGCTCTACGCACAAATCGTGGCGGCGGCGCGGCAAACGGTGTTTTATTCCGACTGGAATGTGCCGGATACGCCGCTCGGCCGCTTCGAGATGCTGTCGCTGCACATGTATCTTGTCCAGCACCGGCTGCATGGCGGGCAAGGCGTGGCCGCCGAGGTCGCGCAAGTGCTGATCGACGAGTTCTTCCTCGATGTCGAGCATTCGCTGCGCGAACTTGGCATTGGCGATGTCGGCGTGCCCAAACGCATGAAGAAGCTGGCAAAGATGTTTTACGGCCGTACGGCTGCCTATGACGAAGCGCTCAAGGAAGACGATCGGGTGGCGCTTGCGGCGGCGCTCGCCCGCAACGTCAGGCCGGACTCCGGCCCCTGGCCGCAGGCGCCGCTGCTGGCGGACTATGTCTGCGAGGCCTCGCACAAGCTTGCCGCGCAGCCGACCGAATCGATCGCCGCCGGCACCGCCGCGTTCCCGGCGGCCGGGGCAGCGTGAAGGAGGCCGGCATGAAAGACGCCGAACTGCGCAGCCCGGTATCCTTCGTCGCCAATGTCGCGCGCTTGCCGCAAAAGGGCCTGCCTGTCCTTGTCGAGGCCGACGAGCGCCAGCGCGAGGCGCTTGCTGTCGAATATGATCTGCTTTCGGTCGAGAGCTATCGCGCCGAACTGCTTGTGGCCCCCTGGAAGCGCAATGGCGTCAAGGTCACCGGTCGCGTCGCGGCCGACATCACGCAAGCCTGCATTGTCACCCTGGATCCGGTCGCCGCGCATATCGACGAGCCCGTCGAGGCGCTGCTGCTGCCCGAGCAGTCGAAGCTCGGGCGCGAAGGTTTCGAAGGCGGCGGCGAAATCGTCCTCGACGCCGACGGGCCGGACAGTCCGGAGACATTTTCCGGCGACACCATCGACGTCGGCGGGCTGGCCGAACAGTTTTTCGGTCTGGCTATCGACCCTTATCCGCGCAAGTCGGGAGCCTCGCTCGACGTCGCTGGCGACGATCAGACCGAGGAAAGCGAGTTCCAGAAAAAGCTGCGTTCGCTGCTTGGAAAATCCTGAGGTGGTCCGGATTTTGGAAAAGTTGGTTGTGCGCAGGCACAAAACCGTTATTTTCGCCGAACCTCCGCGAGGCCCCTTACCTCGGCAGGCGTCCGCCGCAAGCCAGGCAAACCGTGAGAAAAGCACTACGTGATCAGGATTTCCATCGATGCCATGGGCGGCGATCACGGACCGAGCGTGGTCATCCCGGCGCTGATGACCGTCGCCATCCGCCGGCCTGACATCCGCTTCGTCGTCTATGGCCGCGAGGACGTGGTGCGTCCTGAACTCGCCAAGTTCCCGAAACTCGCCGAGATAAGCGAGTTCGTCCATTGCGAGATCGCCGTGCGCATGGATGACAAGCCGAGCCAGGCGCTTCGCCACGGCCGCTGGAAGTCGTCGATGTGGAAGGCCGTCGAAGCGGTCAAGAACGGCGGGGCGCAGGCCTGCGTTTCGGCCGGCAACACCGGCGCGCTGATGGCGATGTCGAAATTCTGCCTTCGCACGATGGCCACCATCGACCGTCCGGCGATCGCAGCGCTCTGGCCGACGACGCGCGGCGAAAGCGTGGTGCTCGATGTCGGCGCCACTATCGGCGCGGATGCGCATCAGCTTATCGATTTCGCCATTCTGGGTACCGGCATGGCTCGCTCGGTGTTTGGCGTCGAGCGGCCGAGCGTCGGTCTGCTCAATGTCGGCGTCGAGGAGATCAAGGGCCAGGAAGAGGTCAAGGAAGCCGGCCGCATGTTGCGCGAGGCCAACATGGCCTCGATGAATTATCGCGGCTTCGTCGAGGGCGACGATATCGGCAAGGGCACGGTCGACGTGGTGGTCACCGAGGGCTTCGCCGGCAACATCGCGCTCAAGACCGCCGAGGGCACCGCAAGGCAGATCGCCGGCTATCTGCGCGCCGCCATGAGCCGCACGCTCATGGCCAAGATCGGCTACGTCTTCGCCAAGGGCGCCTTCGACAGGCTGCGCGAGAAGATGGATGTCGGTCGCTCCAATGGTGGCGTCTTCCTGGGGTTGAACGGCATCGTCGTGAAGAGCCATGGCGGCGCCGATTCGGACGGATTCGCGGCCGCCATCGAGCTCGGCTACGATATGGTACGCAACAATCTGCTTGACCGGATCGAGGCCGACCTCGATCTGTTCCATGCGCGCAACCCGACCGCGCAGGCAAACAGGAAGTCCGGCGTCGCCGACGCCGAGGAATAGGAAAGAGCCTTGATCAGATCAGTCGTGCGCGGCAACGGTGCCGCGCTGCCCCGCCGCATCATGAAGAATGCCGACTTCGAAGGCATGGTCGAGACCTCCGACGAGTGGATCGTCCAGCGCACCGGCATTCGCCAGCGCCACGTCGCCGCCGACGACGAGACGACTGCCTCGCTTGGCGAGGATGCGGCGCGCGCCGCGCTCGACAGCGCCGGCATGACGCCCGTCGATATCGATCTCATCATCCTGGCGACCTCGACGCCCAACAACACGTTCCCGGCGACGGCTGTCGAAATCCAGAACCGGCTCGGCATGCATCACGGCTTTGCCTTCGACCTGCAGGCCGTGTGCTCGGGCTTCGTTTACGCCGTCGCCACTGCCGATCTCTATATACGCGGCGGCCTGGCCAAACGCGTCCTGGTGATCGGCTCGGAAACATTCTCGCGCATCCTCGACTGGAGCGACCGCTCGACCTGTGTGCTGTTCGGCGACGGCGCCGGCGCGCTGGTTCTCGAAGCGGAAGACGGAGCCGGCGCGATCACCGATCGCGGCGTGCTGGCCGCAAGCCTGCGCTCCGACGGCGTGCACAAGGACAAGCTCTTCGTCGACGGAGGCCCTTCGACCACGGGAACCGTCGGCCATCTGAGGATGGAAGGCCGTGAAGTGTTCAAGCATGCCGTGGGCATGATCACCGACGTCATCGAGGCGACCTTCAGCGAGGCCGGCATAACGGCCGAGGACCTCGACTGGTTCGTGCCGCATCAGGCCAATAAACGGATTATTGACGCTTCCGCCAAGAAGCTCGGGATCGCCGAAGAGAAAGTGGTGGTCACCGTCGATTTACACGGTAACACCTCGGCTGCTTCGGTGCCGCTCGCCTTGTCGGTGGCCGTCGCCGACGGTCGCATCAAGAAGGGCGACCTGGTTCTTCTCGAGGCGATGGGTGGAGGCTTCACCTGGGGCGCGGTGTTGCTCCGCTGGTAAGTGCCGAACTCGCCGGTTCGGTCCTTGACCTTGCCGGATCAATTACTTAGGCTCAGCCTTTGCCTGTATCGATTTACGTTTTTGCGAGCAGATGGGACGGTCGCATGGGGGGAAAGACACTTACGCGTGCCGACCTTGCTGAAGCCGTTTACCGGAAGGTTGGTTTGTCGCGAACGGAATCGGCGGAACTCGTCGAGGCTGTGCTGGACGAAATCTGCGAAGCCATCGTTCGCGGTGAGACGGTCAAGCTGTCGTCCTTCGCCACCTTCCATGTCCGCTCCAAGAACGAGCGCATCGGCCGCAATCCCAAGACCGGCGAGGAAGTACCGATCTTGCCGCGCCGGGTGATGACGTTCAAGTCCTCGAACGTGCTCAAGAACCGGATCCTGCGTTCGCATCAGAACAGCAAGGGCAAGGGCGGCAAGTAGTTTGCTGGCGAATGCGGTTGAAAACCGCCGGCGGTTTTGACGCTGGGCTTGAATATCGTTTCATAAATCGCTGAAATAGATGCGATTCGGCACCATGCCCGGATCGTGGTCCAGTGTGGAGGATTGGCCCATGGACAAGAGCCCCGATGCTTTCCGCACCATCAGCGAAGTCGCGGAAGATCTTGATCTGCCGCAGCACGTGCTGCGTTTCTGGGAGACCCGCTTCACCCAGATCAAGCCGATGAAGCGTGGCGGTGGCCGGCGCTACTACCGGCCGCAAGACGTCGAGCTCATCAAGGGCATCCGGCATATGCTCTACGATCAGGGCTATACGATCAAAGGCGTGCAGAAGCTGTTGCGCGAGAACGGCAACCATTTCCTGGTCGCCATCGGCAATGGCGACATGGCCGCGGTAGAGGCCATCGCCCAGCGCCGCCAGGCCGAGCAGGTGCCGCTGACGGCGGCCGCGCAGCCGCGGGGCGACGAGGACGCGCTGGTTGGCCAGCCGAAGGTGAAGCCCAGCCGCCGTTTCTTCGGCCTCGGCAAGAGCGACGACGAAGGCCCGGTTCAACCCGACTCGTCGAAATTGTCGCGTGACAATCGCGCCCTGCTGCAGGAGGCGCTGTTCGACTTGCTGGAATGCAAGCGCCTGCTCGACCAGGTTCGTTGAACGGTCATATTCGTTTTAACCGCGCTCGGTCGGTCGGCCGGAACGGGCCCTTCGCCCGTGCGTTAGGCCTTCTCGAAGAGAAGGACAACAAGCATGGCATCGTTTTCGACCCTCTCCGACGGTGATATTGACAAGCAGGTCGCGGCGCTTTCGCGACAACTGCACGACCTGAAGAAGGTTTTGGCCAGGCGCGGTGACGCCTATTACGAGGATGGCCGCGAGGCGGCGTCTGACTATTATTCGCAACTTGCCGATCTCTTCCACGAGGCGCTGCCGACAATAAGGCGCAGGGGCAGGGCGATCGAGCGCACGGCGCGCGATCATCCGGCGACGGCCGCCGCCGTCGGGCTGGTTGTGGTCGGACTGCTTGCCGGCCTCCTTATCAGCCGGCGCTGATCTTTTCGGCACCGCTATGGAAATGGCGGCCGCGTTGCGGCCGGCGATATCGGCGGATTGGGAAAGCCGGGCGCGGCTCTCCTCGGCGCGCCACGCATCCGGCGCGCGGCTCCTCGGCATGGAAGCGGCTCGCTTCGCGATGCCGCCGCCTCAGATAGGCCGAGTCTTCAAGTCGCCAAAGCTGTTCGAGCTGCTTGCTGCCCTCCTCACATCGGCGGCGCGATGCCGTGATTCCCGACAACGACCCGGTTCGCGACCAGCTTGCCGTCGCCGCTGCGCTCGGCATTGACGAACACTGCGATGCCCGGCGTGAGATCTGCCGGCGTGGCGGTGGCGAATGTCACTATCGGTGTCGTCTGCGGGATAGCGATCTGCTTCTTCTGGCCGTTGTCATAGGTAAGCGTGACGGTGCGGCCTTCGATCTCGGCGACGTCGGCGACGGTGCCGTTGGTCATGCGGCTGTTGGGCTGCAGATCCCAGTCGCGATCGCCTTCTCCGGTACCCTTCAGCGCGGCTGGAAAGACCACGACTTCCAGCGCGCCGCTGCCGCCGTCGGCCTTGGATGTCGAGGCGATGCCGAGAAAATCGCCTCGTTTGATATCGGCTGCCGACGCCTTGGCGACGCCAGAAATCTTCCATCCGTTGGCGAGCGTGATCGCATCTGTTTTGCCATCGCGATCCTTCACCGTTAGCGTCGATCCGGCAACGCTGACGACAGTGCCTCGAACACGTATGGCATCTGCGGCCCACGCTTGCGTCGCGCCGATGGCGCTTGAGACTGTGCCAAGCACAATTGCGAACGATTTCAAATTCATGGCATCTGATCCCTCCGAGAAACGTCCGGCGCCGGTCTGTCGGCCACCACCGGTGACGGCAAGCTAACGAACCGAGACGCCGAAAATGCCGGAGGATCCGGCCGCGAACCTTCAAAAGAACTTGATTGAGCGCTCCGCGGTCTTACATATACGCAGCCCGAGACATCAGCCGAAACGCTGCTTCACGATGGCGTGACGCCGTATGGGGTGCTCTTGGCAAATCATTTGTTAACGAGCATTCTCCCGCCCGTCTCAGGCAACACCACATTTCATCCGACCCTGTTTCATCTCAAGGAGTTGCCATGCCCAACACCGTACGAAACGCTGTTTCCAACGACATTATTGCCGCGTCCGGCCTCAACCCGTTCAAAGCCGCGCGCGAAACCAGGGGATACACGATCGAGGAACTCTCTTTGACCTGCGGCCTGGCCGTGGGCGAGATCGTCGACATCGAGGACGGCAAGGATGCCGACCCCGCCAAGCTTCGGCGCATCGCTTCCGCCCTGCAGGTGCCGGAAGAGGAATTGATCAGAGTGCCGGCCGCCGAGAACCGGCCCACGCAGCAATAGGGACGCAAGCAAGCGTCCATGTGAAAGCCCGCCAAGGCATGCCTGGCGGGCTTTTTGATGCATGTCGCTCAACAGTGCGCTGCGGTTTTGGGGAAACGACAGGCACCAAGACAAGGGTGCGCAACGCGCGGCCGTGGCTCTTGTCAATGACCGCGCCGCCATGCGATTCGCGAGCCGGTGTTCGACAGTCTGACGAGGGGTCGCCATGAGTTTGGAATCGGTTCGCGCCTTTTTTGCCGAGCACGCGCCCGACATCGAAGTCATCGTCACCGAGGCAAGTTCCGCAACAGTGGCGCTGGCGGCGGAGGCGCACGGCGTCATGCCGGCGCAGATCGCCAAGACGATCTGCCTGCGCGTGGGCGACGAGGCCATGCTGGTCGTGACCAGCGGCATCGCCAGGCTCGACAACCGCAAATTCAAGGACAGCATGGGCGGCAAGCCGCGCATGCTGGGCGGCGAGGAGGTGCTGGCAATCACCAGCCATCCGCCTGGCGGCGTCTGCCCGTTCGGCCTGCCGTCACCGCTACCCGTCTATTGCGATCTGTCGCTCAAGGCCTTCGATGAGGTCGTTCCCGCAGCCGGCGCCACCAATGCCGCGGTGCGCATCACGCCGGCGCGCATGGCCGATCTGGTCGGCGCCCTCTGGGTCGACGTTTGCCAATAGCAATTGCCGCCTAGATATCTCGTCATGGTTCGTCGCAGGCCGTTGTCCGGCTTTGACCGACATTCGGCGCGGCCCCGCTCGCTTCCATTTGGTTTGATATAGGCATCCGCGCCTTTCGCCGTTGCGCGTCAACCGACTCGAAAAGCGTCGAGGACGGCCAAAGATTTGGACATTAGTCTTGACAGAAATACAGATGTTCAATACGCGTCAAGCAGTCAAACAGCATGCGATGTGGGAGGAATAAGCGGCATGGCTTCCAATATTTCGTTGACGGGCCTTGCCCGTGACCTCGAAGAGCGCGCCAAGTCCGGCAAGCCCATCCGCATCGGCCTGATCGGCTCGGGCGAAATGGGAACCGACATCGTCACCCGCGTCGCCCACATGTCCGGCATTGAGATCGGCGCCATTTCCGAACTCAACCTGCCGGCGGCCGGCAAGGCCGTCGATATCGCCTTCCAGGAAACCGGTCATGCGCGCGAAGTTTCGAGCGCCTCGGCGATGACGTCGGCCATGGAGGCCGGCAAGATCGCCGTCACCAGCGATTCCAGCCTTGTCATCGGCAACGACCTCATCGACGTCGTGATCGACGCGACCGGCGTTCCGGCCGTCGGTGCCGAGATCGGCCTACGCGCCATGGAGCATGGCAAGCATCTGGTGATGATGAATGTCGAGGCCGACGTCACCATTGGCGCCTATCTCAAGAGCGAAGCCGACCGCCTCGGCGTCACCTATTCGCTGGGCGCCGGCGACGAGCCGTCTTCCTGCATGGAGCTGATCGAGTTCGTCTCCGCCATGGGCCACCCGATCGTTGCCGCCGGCAAGGGCAAGAACAACCCGCTCAACATCGACGCCACGCCTCCCGACTATGAGGAGGAGGCCAAGCGCCGGCACATGAACGTGCGCATGCTGGTCGAATTCGTCGATGGTTCGAAGACCATGGTCGAGATGGCGGCGATCGCCAATGCGACCGGGCTGGTTCCCGACAAGCCCGGCATGCACGGTCCGGCGGCGACGCTCGGCGAATTGTCGAAGGTGCTGGTGCCGCAGAAGGACGGCGGCGTGCTGTCGAAGGTCGGCGTCGTCGACTATTCGATCGGCAAGGGTGTGGCGCCCGGCGTCTTCGTCGTCGCCGACATGTCGCATCCGCGCATCTCGGAGCGCATGGAAGACCTGAAGATGGGCAAAGGCCCTTATTTCACCTTCCATCGTCCCTATCACCTCACCTCGCTGGAAGTGCCGCTCACCTGCGCCCGTGTCGTGCTCAACGGCAAGGCGGACATGGTGCCGCTGGCCAAGCCCGTGGCCGAAGTCTGCGCCGTTGCCAAGAAGGATCTGAAGCCCGGCGACAAGCTCGACGCCATCGGCGAATATTGCTACCGCGCCTGGATCATGACGGCGCCGGAAGCCCATGCGGCGCGCGCCATTCCCTGCGGCCTGCTGCAGGGCGGCTCCGTGACTGCGCCCATCAAGAAGGGCGAGCTCATCACCTATGCCAACGCGGCGCCCGCGCCGGGCTCGAAGATCGCCGAGCTGCGTGCCCGCCAGGACAAGCTCGTTTACGGTGCCGTGGAGGCGTGATCATGGCTGGAGCCAGCAAAGCCGCCGTCGTGGACAGCCGGGCCAACCTGCCTTTCGTCTATCGCCAGTACAGCCCGGAGCAGCTGAGGGAGGTGCTTCACAAGATGTACCTCATCCGCCGCTTCGAAGAGGGCGCGGAAGAGTGCTACACGCGCGGCCTCATCCACGGCACCATGCACCTGTCGATCGGCCAGGAAGCCAGCGCCATGGGCATCTGCATGCCGCTCGCCGAGGACGACCAGATCACCTCGACGCATCGCGGCCATGGCCATTGCATCGCCAAGGGCGCCGAAGTCAGCCGGATGTTCGCGGAGTTCTTCGGCAAGACCACCGGTTACTGCAAGGGCCGCGGCGGCTCCATGCATATCGCCGATGTCGCCAAGGGGAATCTCGGCGCCAATGGCATCGTTGCCGGCGGCATTCCGATTGCGGTAGGTGCCGCGCTCTCGTCCAAGATGATGAAGACCGGCAAGGTCGTGGTTTCCTTCTTCGGCGACGGCGCCAACAATGAGGGCGCCTTCCACGAGGCGCTGAACATGGCGGCGGTCTGGAAGCTGCCGGTGATCTTCGTGTGCGAGAACAACGGCTACGGCATGTCGACCTCGACGGCGCGCTCGACCGCGGTGAAGAACATCGCCGAACGCGCGGCCGCCTATTCGATGCCCGGCGTCATCGTCAACGGCAATATCTTCTCCGAGGTCGCCGAGGCGTCCTTCAAGGCGGTGGAGCGGGCGCGGGCCGGCGAAGGGCCGACGCTGATCGAATCCAAGACCTACCGCCATCGCGGCCATTCCAAGAGCGACCGCAACCGCTACCGCACCAAGGAAGAGATCGAGGATTGGATGGCGAACCGCGATCCGATCACGCTTTTCGAGACGGAACTCCGCGATTTCGGCTTCATCGACGACCAGGGCATCCAGGCGATCCGCGACGCGGTCGCCAAGGAGATCGCCGACGGCATCGAGTTCGCCAAGGCGAGCCCGGCGCCCGAGATCGCCACCCTTCAGAACTACGTTTACACGGAGCCTGCGTGATGGACGCCGCGCTGCGTGAACTGAGCTACGCCCAGGCGATCCAGGAAGCCATGGCGATCGCCATGGACATGGACGAACGCGTCTTCCTGATGGGCGAGGATATCGGCGTCTATGGCGGCGCCTTCCAGGTGACTGGCGACCTCGTCGAGCGCTACGGCACCGAGCGGGTGATAGACACGCCTATCTCCGAACTGGGGGGCGCCGGCGTCGCAGTGGGCGCGGCCGTCACCGGCATGCGGCCGATCTTCGAATTCCAGTTCTCGGATTTCGCCACGCTCGGCATGGAACAGATCGTCAACCAGGCGGCCAAGATGCGCTTCATGCTCGGCGGCGAGGTCTCGGTGCCGGTGGTGATGCGTTTCCCCGCGGGCTCGGGCACGGGTGCCGCCGCGCAGCACAG
Source organism: Mesorhizobium sp. B1-1-5 (assembly GCF_006443065.1). Taxonomy (NCBI): domain Bacteria; kingdom Pseudomonadati; phylum Pseudomonadota; class Alphaproteobacteria; order Hyphomicrobiales; family Phyllobacteriaceae; genus Mesorhizobium; species Mesorhizobium sp. B1-1-5. The sequence goes on from NZ_VFWS01000003.1 coordinate 69,605, forward strand.
CCAGAGCCTCGAGGCCTGGCTCGGCCATGTGCCTGGCCTGAAGGTCATCCAGCCTGCGACGCCGCACGATGCCAAGGGCATGCTGCTTGCCGCGGTCGCCGATCCGGACCCGGTTATGATCTTCGAGCACAAGCTTCTCTATAAGATGAAGGGCCATGTGCCGGAAGGCCATTACACCGTGCCGATCGGCAAGGCCGAGATCCGCCGCGAAGGCCGCGACCTCACCATCGTCGCCACATCGATCATGGTGCAGAAGGCGCTCGACGCCGCGGCTGTGCTTGAAGGCGAGGGCATCGACATCGAGGTGGTCGATCTGCGCACGATCCGCCCGATCGACAGGCAGACCGTCATCGACAGCGTGAAGAAGACATCGAGATTGCTCTGCGTCTACGAAGCGGTGAAAACGCTCGGCATCGGCGCGGAAGTGAGCGCGCTCGTCGCCGAAAGCGAGGCGTTCGACTATCTCGATGCGCCGATCGTGCGCCTTGGCGGCGCCGAGACGCCGATCCCCTACAATCCGGATCTGGAAAAGGCGACGGTGCCGCAGGTTCCCGACATCATCGCCGCTGCGCGCGACCTCGTGAAAGGGGTCCGCTGAGCGATGCCGACCGAAGTCATTCTTCCCAAGGTCGACATGGATATGGCGACCGGACAGATCTCGCGCTGGTTCGCCGAGGAGGGCGCGCACGTCAAGAAAGGCGACGTGCTCTTCGAGATCGAGACCGACAAGGCGGCGATGGAGATCGATGCGCCGGCCAGCGGCACGCTGCGCGACGTCACCGGCAAGGAGCGCGTCGACATTCCGGTCGGCGAACCGGTGGCATGGATCTATGCCGATGACGAGGTCTATGAATCAGGAACGACGCCGCAGAACGGAGCGCCAATCTCTCCCCAAGCGGGGGAGATGTCGGCGAAGCCGACAGAGGGGGGCGCTGTCCCGCCAACCTCTCGTTCCGTCGCGCCCCCCTCTGGCCTGCCGGCCATCTCCCCCACAAGGGGGGAGATCAGCCAATCGCCGACCGTTGGGCGCGCGACGCCGCTTGCGCGCCGTTTGGCTCGCGAAGCCGGTCTTAAGATAGCCGAAATACAAGGCAGCGGTCCGCGCGGCCGCGTCGTGCGTGCCGACGTTGAGGCCGCAGTCGCCGCAAAAGGCGCTGCCGTCCCTGCTCAACCGGCCGCCGAGATCTCGGCCGCCGCGCCGTCCGCTCCGGCCGCAGCACTCAAGCCGATGTCGGACGACCAGGTGCTTAAGCTGTTCGCCGAAGGCTCCTACGAGCTCGTGCCGCACGACAACATGCGCAAGACCATCGCGCGCCGCCTGGTCGAGGCAAAGTCGACCATTCCGCATTTCTATTTGACGCTGGACTGCGAGCTCGACGCGCTCCTGGCGCTGCGCACGCAGCTCAATGCCGCAGCCCCGATGCGGAAGACCGACAAGGGCGAGGCGCCAGCCTACAAGCTCTCGGTCAACGATATGGTCATCAAGGCCATGGCGATGGCGCTGGTGGCGGTGCCGGATGCCAACGCCTCCTGGACCGAGAGCGCCATGGTCAAGCACAAGCACGCCGATGTCGGCGTGGCCGTGTCGATCCCCGGCGGCCTGATCACGCCGATCATCCGGCATGCGGACGAAAAGACGCTGTCGGTCATCTCCAACGAGATGAAGGACCTGGCCGGCCGTGCCAGAAGCCGCAAGCTGAAGCCGGAAGAATATCAGGGCGGCACGACGGCCGTGTCCAATCTCGGCATGTTCGGCGTCAAGGACTTTGCCGCCGTCATCAACCCGCCGCATGCGACGATCCTGGCGGTCGGCGCCGGCGAGGAGCGGGCGGTGGTCAAGAAGGGCGAGATCAGAATAGCCACCGTGATGTCGGTGACCTTGTCGACCGATCACCGCGCCGTCGACGGTGCGCTTGGCGCGGAGCTGCTCGGCGCCTTCAAGCGCCTGATCGAAAACCCGATGGGCGTGCTGGTGTAAAGCAATCCCTGCAGGGCCTTGATCCAGCTTGCTTACGGCCACAGCCCTCCGATCACCGACTTGTCAGGCCGGCAGCTAGCGCAAATCCCGGCCCGGTGCTTGAAGCCGCCGTCATTTCGTTCCACATCGGGCGCAATGAACGGCAAGATGCGGGAATGGTTTCGGAATTGGCGATGGGCCTTGGCCGCATCGTTATTCCTGCATGCCTTGATCGCAGCGTTCTTGTTCTTCGGCTTGCCGAGACCCGAGCAACAGCCGGACCAACAGGAACAGCCGGTCAATGTCGCGATCGTGCCGCCGCCCGAGCAGCCCAAGCCGAAGCCCGCTCCAAAGCCGCCGGAGCCGAAGCCTGAAAAGCAGGCTGAAAAGCCGCCCGAGCAGGCCGTGCAAAAGCCACCGCCTCCGCAGCCGCCGAAACCCCAGGACATTCCGGTTCTGAAGCGCGTTTTTCAGTATGGCGAGAAGGATACCGGCCCGGAGAAATCTCTCAACGGCGGCAGCGCGCCAGCCAACGCTCCGTCGCCGGCCAAGGATGAACCCGCGAAGCCGCCCGTCTCATCGCAACCCGCGCCCAACCAGCCGGCTCCGCCTGCAACGCCCGAGCAGCAGGCGGACACCAACAAGGCTCAAGAGAAGCCGGTAACCACCGCGCCGGACGAAAAACCCGCGCAAAGCGAGGAGAAGCAGGCAACCGAGGACACTGACAAACAGCAGCAGGACAAGCAGGAGGCAATTCCGCAAACCGCCGACAAGCAAGCTGCCGAAACGCCAAAGCCGTTGACGGCCGATGCCGGCGACAAGCCTGCGCCGGCCGAAAAAGCAAAGCCCAAGCCTTCCAAGGCGATGAAGTTCAAATCCGCAAGAGCTTTGAGAGGGCCGAGCGGGAACCAGGGAAGGTCAAGCCCCGCCGACAGCGAGGTTGCGGGATCGCCGATCTATTCCGGCCTGCCGGGCGTCAGAAAGCTTTACTCGCCGGGTGCGACCGGCAACGCGCTGGCCACAAGCTCGATGGAGAATGTGCCGCGCGATCAGCGCGTAGCCAACCTGTGCGCCAACGTTTTGAACCAGGAATTGCAGAGTGCCGATTACTCGCCCAAATGGCTGCCGACCATTCCCTTGAAACAAGGCAATGTTCTTAACCCTCCGCAGGCTGCCTTCAGCACGACAACCCAGTGGTATGATCTCAGCTTCCGCTGCGAGGTCGACGCCGATGCAACGAGGGTCCTGTCCTTCAACTTCCGCGTGGGGGGATTGGTCCCGCCTGGGGAGTGGACCCGGCGTCGCTTCCCCAGTCTCCGCTAGAGCATGATCCCAAACCGAAGATCAGCGAATGCAAAGAGTGGGAATCGGTTTCCGGAGAAGATCATGCTCCAACAAGAGTTAGCTCAGGCCGGGACACCAAGCCCGGCCAACTGCCGGCTGACGTCGTGCCAGTCGGCGCAGACGAAATCCGCGCCTGCGGCCTTCAGCCGGGCGCCGTGCTCGGGATAGGTATGCCCGCCGCCGGTATAGCCGATCGCGACCATGCCGGCCGCCACCGCGCCCTGGACGCCAAAAGGCGAATCCTCGACCACGATGCAGTCGGCGGGGTTCGCGCCCATTTTCTCGGCGGCGTAGAGGAAGATGTCCGGCGCCGGCTTGCCGTTCTTCACCATCGAGGAGGAAAAGATCGCCTCGCCGAAGAAGCGCGACAGTCCGGTCACCGACAGGCTGTGGTTGATGCGTTCGACTGAAGATGACGAGGCGACACAGCGGTCACCGGCAAGCGCGCTCAGGAACGGCAGGATCCCCGATGTCGGCTTCAGCTCCTCCGAAAAGAGCAGCTTGGTCTCGGCCCAGATGTCGCCGTCGGCGGTGGGCGGGAACTGATGTCCCGTCAGTTCCTTGATTTTGACGATGATGTCGGCCTGCTTCATGCCTATGCATTGCGCGATGATGCCGCCATGGACGCCAGGCATGCCATGCTTCTCGTAGACGCGTTCATAGGCCTTGGCGGCCAGCGGTTCGCTGTCGACGAGAACGCCGTCGCAGTCGAAAATCAGTCTAGGTTGCGCCACGCGCTTCTCCCGGCTCTGTGCCAATACGCACATCGCTATCGATAAAAAGTCAGATGTTCAATAGTTATGCGGATGCATCTCCTGCGCATCAAAGCTGGCGCAGCGCCTCGCTGACCGGCGTGGATCCAAGCGCGCGCTGCATGGCCTGGCGCGACTGCGCGCGGTCGGGTGTGATCCAGTTGGGCTCGGCGCCGAGGAAGCGGTCGAGGAAGGCCACGGCATAGGCGGGCATTTCCGTCGCGTTCTCGCGGTAGGACCACCAAGTGCGCAGGTCGTCGGCGCATTTGTCGATGCTGGGCGCCGTGCCGAACTCCTGCTCGTGCACGGCCAGGATCGCCGACACGCAGTAGTTGGTGTAGAGGAAACCTTCCGGCCAGAAGCGCACGATTTCAGCCGTGCCGGCATTGGCCTCCGTCTCGATCATTTCGGTAAGGCCGGAGACCTCCCGTGCCGGCGCCTGCCGGATCAGCTCGCGCAGCACCAGCCCGGCGGCGAAGACGATGAAGTCCGCGCGGTCGACGGCTGCGAATCGCTTCTGCGCTTCCATGACGTCGATCCAGTCGAGGAAGGCGCGCGTCAGCTTGGCCTCGTCTATCTCGAAACGAACGCCAAAGGTTTCCGACACCACCTTCGCGCTGCTGCGGAAGGTGGCGCGAAACCAGCGCAGCTGCCGCAGCCGGTGACGAAGGTCCGGCATAAGCGCCAGTTCGTGCCTGAAAGGCAGATCCATGTCTCATATCCCGTTTGGCGACAGGCTAGCACAGCGCTGCCGTTGCCGAAATCGGTCAGCCGCCTGTGGAGCGTTACGGCGGCTAATATAATACATGTTGACATTCTAGGAAACAAATGTTCTCACTTTCGGGTCATCTCGCCTCCGTTCAATATGTGCCGGAGGAAGAGAATCGGGAGGAAACCGAAATGGCGATCTGGCAGTGGGCGCTGCTTCTGCTGTTTGTCGTCTGGGCGCTGCAATCGCTCGGCGTCTGGCTGCAGATGCGGCATTATGCGGACGTCTTCAAAGGCGTCACCGGAGAGTTCAAGGACGGCTTTGTCGGAGCCGGCAATTTCCGCGGCCGGCTCGCCAAGGGTACCATCGCGCTCGTCGTCGTGACGCCCGATCTCATCGTGCGCCGCATGATGGTCATGAGCGGCCGTTCGGTGCTCACCAAGTTCAAGCGACATGAAGAATTCGAGGGTATCCCCCTCGATCGACTCCGGTCCAACCCTGCGATCATGGGGGAGGGGGAACCCGGTGTGGCCGAGGCCGTGAAACGGGCGATCGAGCAGATCGACCGCGCGCGGTCGGAGCCGGGGAAGAAGCCGGGCCTGTCCGGTTTGAACGTAGCAAGGGCTTAAGCGACGCCGGCAGCCGGCTGGGAATGACCGGCGGGGTCATAAGGAGGAGAAATGTCTGTAATTTCGTTATTGGCGCAGCATGCCGATCTGGCAGTGCACAACCTGCATGTCGCAGGCACCATGGTCTCGGATGCTGCCTGGCACGGCAAGCTCGGCGTCGAGCACGCCACCGATCATCTCGTGGTCCTGGCGCAGGCGACGACCGACAATGCGCCGGTCACCGCCGATCAGCTGAAGGAACAGCTGAAGAATGTGCAGCAGGAAGAGCAGCTCGGCTGGCTGACGGCGATCGGCAAGTATTTCATCGGCATCTTCCAGAAGGGCGGCGAAGTGTTCGCCGGCTTCGTCACCGGCATCATCCCGACCCTGGTCGTGCTGATGACCGCCTTCTACGCCGTCACCGAACTGGTCGGCGAAGAGCGCGTCCACGGCCTGGCGCGCGGCGCCGGCCGTATCGCGCTGACCCGCTACACCGTGCTGCCGGTCCTGTCGGTGTTCTTCCTCACCAACCCGATGGCCTACACCTTCGGCTCCTTCCTGGAAGAAAAGCACAAGCCTGCCTTCTACGACGCGGCGGTGTCCTATGTGCATCCGCCGCTCGGCCTCTTTCCGCATATCAACCCCGGTGAATATTTCGTCTGGGGCGGCATGCTGGTCGCGCTGCTCGATCTCGAGAAGCGGGGCGTCATCGCCAACGGCTATCACGTCAAGGTAGCCATCTGGTACGCCCTCGTCGGACTCGTCGTCATCCTGCTGAAGGGCATGCTGACCGAGCGCATCACGGCCATCATGGCACGCCGCCAGGGCGTCGAGCTCTAAGGGCGGGAGGACACCATGGCCAAGACATACAAGGCAGTAAAGATCTCGAGGGGCTCCACCGGTTGGGGCGGCCCGCTGGTCATCGAACCGACCGAGCAGCGCAGCAAGGTCGTGTCGGTAACCGGTGGCGGCATTCATCCGGTGGCGCAGCTTATCGCCGATATGACCGGCGCCGAAGCGGTCGACGGCTTCAAGGCGCCGCCGATCGAAAGCGAGATGGCGGTCGTCGTCGTCGACTGCGGCGGCACCGCGCGCTGCGGCGTCTATCCGCGCAAGCGTATCCCGACCGTCAATCTGACACCGGTCGGCCAGGCGGGTCCGCTCGCCCAGTTCATCACGGAAGACATCTACGTTTCGGGCGTGAAGCCGGCCAACGTCACGATGGCGGACGGATCCGAAGCGGTCACCACTGCGGGGGGAGCAGCATCAATGAGTACAAGCAACAACACCACTGCCAGGGCGGCCGAGCCGCTGCCGAACGAGGGCGGGCTTATCGGCCTGATCAGCTCGATCGGCCGTGTCATGGGCCGTGTCGTCGGCATCTTCTTCAACTCCGGCCGCCGCACCATCGATCAGGTTATCCGCAACGTGCTGCCCTTCATGGCCTTCGTGACCATGCTGATCGGCCTGATCCTCTACACCGGCATCGGCGACGTGCTGGCACAGCCGATGGGACCCTTGGCCAACAACATCGTCGGCCTGCTGGTCATCTCGGCCATCTGCGGCCTGCCGTTCCTGTCGCCCATCCTTGGCCCAGGCGCGGTCATCGCCCAGGTCATCGGCGTCGCCATCATCGGCCCGCAGATCGCCAACGGCACCATCTCGCCCGCAATGGCGCTGCCGGCGTTGTTTGCCTACAACACCCAAGTGGGCTGCGACTTCGTTCCCGTCGGTCTGGCGCTCGGTGAGGCCAAGCCGAAGACGATCGAGATCGGCGTGCCGGCGGTGCTCATCAGCCGCCAGATCATGGGCCCGGTCTCCGTGCTGATCGCATGGGTCGTCTCCCTGATCGTGTTCTAAAAACGCGTAACAACGAGGTTCGCCATATGTCGGTTCTTCTCAAGACACGGGTCACAGCTATCGGGCCTGAAGTGGCGGACCTCGCCGAGGGCGGCGTGGTCATCCTGTTCGCGGATGGCTCGCCTCCTGAACTCGCCGAAGTCTCGGTGCTGCACTTGGCAGAGCAGGGGCCCAGTGACGACGCGCCGCAAAAGGGCGCGTCGATCACGCTCGGACCGGTTTCGGCGACGATAACGGCGGTTGGCTCCACGGCGTGGAGCAAGGTGCGCGAGATGGGCCATGTCGTGATCTCCTTCAACGGAGCATCCGAGGCCGAAAGGCCCGGCGAAGTTTGCGCGTCCGAGGTCGACACCGGAGCGCTCGTGGCCGCCCTGACACCGGGCGCTGTCATCACCATCGCCGCCTGATAATATCCGCGCTGTCTGTCGACGGCGCCTAAACCTAGAGTAATTGCAATGGAACGCTCGACCATCGTCAGAGTGCACGAAGGTTTGCACGCCCGTCCCGCCACGCGGTTCGTAAAGCTCGCGAAAGGTTTCGAATCCGACGTAGAGCTGGTCAAGAACGGCAAGGCGGTGAGCGCCAAGAGCTCGGTCAAACTGATGCTCCTGGCGGTCAAGGAGAACCAGGAAGTCACCGTGCGCGCCAACGGCGCCGACGCGATCGAGGCGATCGAGGCGCTGATCGGCTATCTGGAGAACCCGCGCGCCGGTCTCGACGACGAAAACGAGGCGGGTGATGAGGGCTCGCAAACCGCAGCCGCAGCGCCCGCTCGTGAGGCCGCGCAGCCTGCTGCCGCGGCGGTGGATGGAACCCCGAAACTTCAAGGCGTCGCCGCAAGCGAGGGCGTGGCGATCGGGCCGGCCTTCGCCCATTTCCCGCCGGAGATCGCGGGACCGGGCAGGCGCCTGCAGGCCGATGAGATCGATGGCGAGCTCGACCGGTTTCGCAGCGCCGTCGCCAGCGTCCAGTCCCGAATGGACCGCACGCTTGCCGAGAACAACCTCTCCGCCGGCGACCGCGGCATCGTCGCCGCGTTGCGCGACATCGCCGCCGACGACAGCCTGACCGGCGAGGCCGAGAAGCTGATCAAGGAAGGCGATGACGCCGTGTCCGCCGTCATCGGCGCGGCCGCCACCATCGCCGCCGATTTCAGCGCGGTCGACGACCACTATCTCAACGCCCGGGCCGACGACGTCCATGCCGTCGGCCGGCAGATCTGCCTGGTGCTGCTCGGCCAGGACGAAGTCAGCCTGGAAACCATCCCGCAGGGCGCGATCCTCATTGCCGACGACATCGGCGCCTGGGATCTGGCGCGCGCGCCGCTGAAGCGTATCGGCGGCGTGGTCTGCGGCCATGGCGGCGCCACCTCGCACATTGCCATCATCGCCCGCTCGCACGGCATCCCGGCGGTGCTCGGTCTCGGCGACAAGATCAACGAGTTGCGCACCGCCAAAGAGGTGGCGATCGACGGCAATGCCGGGCATGTGGTCGTCGATCCGGACGAGGCTGCGCGGGCTGACTTCACCCGGCGCGTCGAGGCTGCCGCGCAGGAGCGCGCCGGGCTGACAGCGTTCAAGGGCATGACGCCTACCCGTGCGGACGGCACGGTGATCGAGGTCGCGGCCAATATCGGCTCGCTGGAGGAGATCGAGGCGGCGCAGGAAGCAGGCGCCATGGGCGTCGGCCTGTTCCGCACCGAGCTGCTCTTCATGCGCCACATGCATCTGCCGTCGGAGGACATGCAGGCCGAAACCTACAGCGCCCTGGCCAAGGCGTTCGCGCCGCATCCGGTCATCGTGCGCACGCTCGACATCGGCGGCGACAAGCCGATCGCCGGCATCGAATTCCCCGACGAGGAAAATCCCTTCCTCGGCTGGCGCGGCATCCGCATGTGCCTGGACCGCCCCGACATCTTCAAGAAGCAGCTGCGGGCGCTGCTGAGGGCCGCCGTCCACGGCAACATCAAGGTCATGTTGCCGATGGTCTCGGAGATTGCCGAGGTGACGCGCACGCGCGCGCTGGTGGAGGAATGCGCCGACGAACTCAAGGCCGAAGACGTGCCGCATGCCGATTTCGACCTCGGCGTGATGATCGAGACGCCCGCCGCCGTGCTGATCGCGCCGGCACTGGCAAAGGAAGTGGCGTTCTTTTCGATCGGCACCAACGACCTGACCCAGTACATCATGGCCGCCGACCGTCTCAATCCGACGGTCGCCAAGCTCAACGACGTCACCAATCCGGCGGTGATGTCGGCGATCGAGCTGACGGCGAAGGCGGGTGTCGCCGCCGGCATCATGGTTGGCATGTGTGGCGAGGCCGCCGGCCGTCCGGACCTGATCCCGACCTTTATCGGGATGGGCCTGACCGAGCTCAGCATGAGCCCGGCCTCGATCCAGCGCGCCAAGAAGACGATCGCGGCCATGGCGGCCGAACGGTAGCGGATAATTCGCGGCGGTTACGCTAGATGCGCGAGCAGGATGGCGAGAACCGGTGTCAGTTCCTGGACGGCATTGGGCTGGGCGCAGGCCTGCCGGATGCGGTCCTCCCGCACTTCGGCAGCCAGCACCGCGATCTCGAGAATGTCGGGCTCGGGCGTTCCGTCCGCCTTGGTCGCCAGTCCGCAGGCAAGCGCCACGGGCGCAAGGCACCTGATGTCGAGAGACCGGTCGCCGGCTATCGCCGGGCCTGTGCCGATCTCGCCAGGCTGGACAGGACGGTGGTTGAGGCACTCGACGAGCAGAGCCGCGCAGGCCGCCGCGACCTGGTCCGTCGATGCCGCGTCCGCCGTCGCGCCAGCCAGGAAATCCGCGTGGCGCTTGCGCATCGCGACATGCACGGCGGAAAAGCTCGCCTCGTGGACGCGCGGATTGTCGATGCCGTAGCCGGCAAGGACCGCGCGGGTCAGATAATACATGTCGCGCCTGAACTGACGCTCGCCGCCGATCTGCCGGTCTTCATCGCCATGCGGGAAATAGGCCCGCAGGCTTTTGACGGTCGTGCCGTCGACCTTGAGCGGCCGGGAATGCGGCACGAAGGATTCGGCGATCGTCAGCGCCTCGTCGACGGCGCTCGCGGCGTGGCCAAGCAGGCTGCGGCCAGGGAAGGGAGGCAAATTGCCGGCGATATCGTGCGAAGGGTCGCCGGCGCTGTCGTGGCGGTTCTGGCGGATGGCGTCGCGCAGCTCCCGAAGCCGGTCCTTCAGGTTGGCGCGGACATCCTCGGAAATTTGTCGCAGCATCGCCAATTGCCTCGAAATGCTGAAGCCGGTCACGGCTTGGGCGCCAGTCGCCCTCTCTAGATTGTTCGTCTCGCTTGGTAGATCAATAGACGATATTTAACCAGCATGCAGAATCGGCGGGGCGGTGTCATCGCCGGGGTTGGAGGGGAAATTGGGCAGGCGACGGCAGGGCGAACCAGAAAACGGCAGGGCGGCGGCCGAGGCATCCGAGCAGGTCGTCAGCGAAAGCCGGACCGACCGCCTCAGAATCCGCGCCGCCTGGATGTATTTCGTCGAGCAGATGACGCAGAATGAGATCGCCGACGTGCTCGGCGTCGGCCGCGTCACCATCGTGCGCATGCTGGCGGAGGCGAGAGCGCGCAACGAGGTGAAGATCTCCATCGAGAGCGAGCTTTTGGAGATCGTGCGGCTGGAGCGCGCGTTGGAAAGGGCCTTCGGCCTACAGCAGGCGCTGGTCGCGCCGCTCACCGACCCCAACGCCGATCCGATCCCGGCAATCGCCGCCAAGACCGGCATGTTCCTGTCCGATGCGATGAAATCCGGCATGCGGGTCGGCGTCGGCTGGGGCGTCACGCTGTTCAACACCTTGCCCTTCATCAGCGCCAAATCGCTCACCGATTTCAGCGTGATCTCGCTGCTCGGCGGCGTCGGCGTCGCGCGCCGGGTCAACCCGGCCGAGTTCGCCTGGCGCTTCGCCCAGATCTTCCAGGGCGACGGCTATCTGATGCCGACGCCGGCCGTCGTCGACAGCGTCGAGACAAAAATCGCGCTGGTCGAACGCTGCGGCCTGCAGGAGATTTTTGAGATGGCCGATGCGCTCGATGCCGTGCTGCTCAGCGTCGGCGGCATCGCTTCGGCCACCACCTTCTCGCGCGGCGGCTTCCTCAAGGAAGCCGACCGCGAGGCCTTGCTGGCGCGCGGCGCCGTCGGCGACCTTCTGTTTCATTTCTATGATCGCAACGGCGATCTGGTCGACCATCCCGTCAACAGCCATGTGATGTCCGTGGATGTCGACCGCCTGCGCAAGGCGCCGATCCGCATCCTCACCTCCGGCGGCGTGGAAAAGACCGAGGCGCTGCTCGGCGCCATGAACCTGATCGCGCCGACCATCCTGATCACCGACGAGGAAAGCGCGCGCCGCATGCTCTCGGCGCATGGCGTTTGAATCATGCGATGGAAGGGCTCGCCCGCTCCGGAATTGAGCCTCGGAGCAGCCTGCGGGCAGGTTCCTCCACCAGAATGAAGACGACGAGCGAGACGATGATCAGCAAAGGTTGATACAAAAGGCTCCCGACCCAATCCCCATTCTCCAGTAAATATTATCGGAATCCACTTCCGGACCGGGATTTGCAGGATGTAGAGGGCATAGCTTGCATTGCCCAGCAGCACGAGCGGTTTGTACGACAGTGCGCGTCGGGTCTTGCCGTCATTCACGGCGCATGTCGCAATCAGGGCAACAAAGCCGATCACCGCGAATCCTCCTGTCACCGTGTATGTCGAGACAAGCGTGGTTACCGTGAACGCCATGGCCAGAATGGCGGCCAGGTCGCTGCGGAAGCGATTGAAAGCACCAGCGCCGAATAGCAGGGCGCAGACGATGCCGGTCATGAATTCGGGCAGCCTCAGCAGCGGGAGAGGCACCAGCTTCATCCAGTCGAACGCAAGGTAGCCGGTCGGTCCGAGACTCGGCAGACACATAACCATGAAAATCAGCACTGCGATTGCCAGGCTGATCCACAGGGCTCCAGTTGTAAGCCTCGAAAGCGCGGGAAGCAGCAACGGGAACATGAGATAGAAAAAGAACTCGATCGAAAGTGTCCAACCCGGAGAATTCCAGAAGAATCCGAGCATTGACGTCGGTGCGCCCCAGGCTTGAATAAGGCCAAGTGTCGCCAGCGACGCAAGCGGGAGATCAAAAGGCAGGCTTGACAGCGGCAAAGCCACGACAAGAGCAAGGACATAAACCGGATAAATTCTGGCAAATCTCGCTACGGCAAACCGTCGGACGTCGTCCCAATCGGACATCTTGTCGATGTAGGAATGGGTGAGGATGAACCCGGAAAGCAGGAAGAAGAACGAGACGCCGAGATAGCCATTCTGCACGAAATTGGCGATCAGGGGCGGCGCTCCGCCGATGTCTGAGGAATGGTATGCAAGCACATAGAGAGCGGCGAAAAATCGCAAGCTGGTCAGCTGCGCCAGGTTCGATCCGGCTGAAGAAGGCTTCGGTTTCATACAGAGTGCCGTGGCTGTCAGCGCGAAGCGGTGCTCAGAACTGTCGATACTGCTTGGAATCCTATACGCCGAGCCGCATTAACAAACCCATTAACGCTCCACGCCAGTGTCAGCGCTCGGCGCCATGGGGGAAAACCGAGGCGCTGCTCGGCGCCATGCACCTGACTGCGTCGACGATTCTGATCGCCGACGAAGAAGCGCGCCGCATGCTCTACTGGCGGACGGACAACGATCTTCGGCCTCCTGGCCAGATAGATCTTCCGCTCGCGTGACAGCCCCCAAGCTTCTGCCGATAAGTCGCGGAACTACTCTAAAATCAACGAGAAGCTGTTTTTGGACCAAACGGTTGCCCAAAGAGCGGAAGCCTTCGGCTCAACCTAAGAACTTGGGGGGAAGTTCTCTTTCAAATGGTCGGAGTGGCCGGATTCGAACCGACGACCCCTTGACCCCCAGTCAAGTGCGCTACCGGGCTGCGCTACACTCCGGACCGGGTGGCGATGTATCGTGATAAGGCGGTGCGGGTCAACCGAATTCGGTGCCTATCGCGAAGGTGAAATTGCAGGCAGGGATGCAGACCTCGCCAGCCGCAATTCCCGCTGGTGCCGGTACTCCAGCGCGATCGCGCCCCAGATCAGACCGAGCAGCAGGTAGAGATGGCGCCAGTGGTCGATGTCGATGAAGGTGCCCAACCCGATATTGCCGAGATAGGCGACATAGGCGCAAAGCAGATAAGGCTGCCACGGCCGGTCGCGCAGAAGGATGCGGAAGCCGGCGCCGATCGTCCATAGCGTCAGCGTCAGGAACGAGACGAAGCCGAGCCAGCCATAATCCATCAACGCCTTCAGCCAGATGTCGTGCGTGTCCTCGCCATAGATCGTGCCGAAGACCAGCGGGCCGATGCCGAACGGGTGCTCCATCGCCAGTTGAAAGCCGATCGAATAGCGGGCGAAGCGGCCGAGCCGCGCCGAATCGTAGCTCTGCTCAAGCTGCGCGCGCTGTGTGAACATGTCCGACACGCCGGGTAACTGCAGGATGACGATGAGGGCGATGACCAGCAGCGCCGCGGCAGCGATCGTCATCACCACCACGCGAAGCCTGAACTTGCCGCTGGCGCTCTGCAGGAAGAGGCACGCGGTGAGCAGCACCGCCGACACGGCGAACATGCCCCAGGCGCCGCGCGAGAACGAGAAGAAGATGCCGGCAGTGATGATGAGCAGCGGCACCGCCAGAAGCGGCATCCGCGACACCGGGCCGGTCAAGAGCAGATAGAGCAGGTAGGTGCCGGGCAGCACCAGGAACGGCCCGAACACGTTCGGATCCTGGAAGGCACCGGCGGCGCGGTCGTATTTGGTGAACATTTCCGCGCCCGGAAACACATGAAAGTAACCGGCGATGCCGAGCAGCGACGTCGCCACCGCCGACACGACATAGGCGATGAAGATCAGTCGGTAGAGGCTCGGCTGGATCGAGGTCACCGAGGCAAAGAACACCGCGCTGAAGGCCAGAAACAGCGAGACGGCGAGATAGAGCGGCGTGTTGGCGAGGTCGGCCATCTGCGTCATCGCGATCATGCCGCCGATGTTCATTGCCACCAGAAGCACCAGCAACGGCACGATCGCGCGCGAGATTCGAAGCCCGAACAGCGCCCAGACCGCAATCAGCCCGGCCATGTAGATTTCATAGGGCGCCGGCTCGCTGATGACGAAGCCGGAAAGCAGGATGCCGACGCCGATCGCCGCCGACGCAATCAGCGAGATCAGCTTGGCGTTGACCGACCCCGGCGGCAACTGGTTGACAGCCTGCGGCTGCAACTGGCTGACAGCCTGCGGCTGCAACTCATGGGCGACGGCGCTCAATAGGCGTTTTCCGTGTTGAGCAGGCGGATCGGCGTCAGGAACAGGATGCGCAGGTCGAACAGCATCGACCAGTTCTCGATGTAATAGAGGTCGTATTCGGTGCGCATGCGGATCTTTTCATTGGTGTCCATCTCGCCGCGCCAGCCGTTGATCTGCGCCCAGCCGGTGACGCCGGGCTTGACCTTGTGGCGGGCGAAGTAGCCGTCGACCACCTCGTTGTAGAGAAGGTTGTGCGACTGCGCGGCGATGGCATGCGGGCGCGGCCCGACCAGCGAAAGCGAGCCGAGCAGCGAGTTGAAGAACTGCGGCAGCTCGTCGATCGAGGTCTTGCGGATGAAGCGCCCGACGCGCGTGACGCGCGGATCGTTCTTGGTCACCGTCTGCTTGGCGGTCGGATCGGACCGGTCGGTGAACATCGAGCGGAACTTGTAGACTTCGATGATCTCGTTGTTGAAGCCGTGCCGCTTCTGCTTGAACAGCACGGGGCCCTTGCTGTCGAACTTGATGGCGATCGCGGTGGCGAGCATCACCGGCGAGAAGACGATGATCCCGATGAGCGAAAAGACGATATCGAAGGCGCGCTTGGCGACCGAATCCCAGTCGTTGATCGGCTTGTCGAAGATGTCGAGCATCGGCACCGAGCCGATATAGGAATAGGCGCGCGGCCGGAACTGCAGCGCGTTGGAATGCGCCGAGAGCCGGATATCGACCGGCAAAACCCAGAGTTTCTTCAGAAGCTGCAGCACGCGCGATTCGGCGGTCAGCGGCAGCGACACGATCAGCATGTCGATACGCGCGATGCGGGCGAATTCGATGAGCTCGGAGATCGTGCCGAGCTTGGGGTAGCCGGCGACGATCGGCGGCGAGCGCTTGTCGTTGCGGTCGTCGAAGATGCCGCAGATGCGGATGTCGTTGTAGGGCTGCTTCTCGACCGAGCGGATCAGCTGCTCGGCCGCCTTGCCGCCGCCGACAATGAGCGCGCGGCGCTCCATGCGGCCGTCGCGCGCCCAGCGCCGGATGAGGCTCGACATCACCAGTCTCAGGCCGAAGATCAGCGCGAAGCCGGCCACGAACCAGGTGCCGAACAACAGGCGCGAGTAGTCTTCCGACGCCTTGATGGCGAAGGCGGTGAGCGCCATCAGCGCGAAGCTGCCGGCCCAGACCAGCAGCACCCGGCCGAAATTCGCGAGGGGGCGCATCAGCGCCGCGACCTGGTAGCAATCGGTCACGTCGAGCAGCACCACGGCCAGGAACGACGTCGCCGCGATCGCCAGCGGATACTGCCAGGCCAGATAGCTGAAGAAGCCGACATAATAGAAATAGACGCCGAGCCCAGACAGGAACAGCATCGCGAACTCGACCATGCGCAGCACGCCGCTGACCATGATCGGCGACATGGTATCGCGCCGGTATTGCGATGCGACCTGGCGCGCCACATCGTTGATGCCGCCAGGCTTTTCGCCATCGGCGGGAGCATCGTAGTTGCGCACCGCATCCATGGAAAAGCGGTGCGCGGGGTCGATCTCATTCATGGGAACTGTCCGCGAGCTTCGCGCGACTGCATAGCAAAAGAGAGCTAAGAAAGCCTTGAAACAACCGGTGGTTTTGGAGTTGTTGCGCCTCGCGGCCTATTTGTTCAGTGCCGCGACATAGGCCTTCTCGATATCGGCGGCCATGACGTCCGCGCCGAATCGGGCCTTCAGCTCATCGGCTTGCGGCATCAGTTTTCGATAGCCGCCGAAGTCGCTGAGCGCCGAGCCCATTTTGGCGGCGAGCTGGGATGCGTCGGGGCGGATCAGGGCAGGGGAGCCTTCGCCGAAGATTTCCGGAATGCCGCCGACCGCCGTCGCGATCATCGGCATGCCGGCGGCCAAAGCCTCGAGCACGATATAGGGCATCGCCTCCGCGCGGGACGGCACCACGATCAACTCGGCCAGCGCGAAAGCATCTCTTGCCGGCATCGGCGGCAGGAAGCGGACCTGGTTCTTGAGGCTGAGCCGCTCGACCTGCGCGTGGTAGCGCGGCAGGTCGTCGCCATCGCCGACCATCACGGCGCTTAAGGGGCGTCCGAGCTCGTCGCCGGCCAGGGCCAGCGCATCGATGAAGATATCCGGGCCCTTCAGGTCGCGCATCATGCCGATGTACAGGAAATCGGCGGCATTCGCCGCCGTCGTCACCGGTTCGAATTCGGCGGCGCGCAGGCCGTTATAGACAAGCGTGTTGGGTATGGGCGGCTCGCCGACCTTGCGGCGATAGGTGTTGCGCTCGTAGTCGGAAACGAACAGCAGGCAATTGGTGAAGCGCGCCATGAAGCGCTCCAGGCCGAAGAACAGCTTCCCCATCGCCGTCGTTTCGTCATAGTGGAGGGAGCCGCCATGCGGCGAATAGAGGCGGGCAACGCGAAACCTTGATACCCGCAACAGTGAGCCGAACAGCCGGGCATAGGCGCCACCCTTGGCGCCGTGCCCGTGCAGCACGTCCGGCCGCAATTCCTGGATGATTCGATAGGTGCGCCAGGCCGAGGCGAGGTCGCCCGGCCCGACATGACGCTGCATCGGCGTGCGATGGATGCCGAGCGCGAGGCTGTCCTTCATCGCCTCGAACAAGCGCTCCTCATAGTCGCCGCCGGTGGTCGAGTCGCAGACGATTCCCACCGCATGGCCGGCGGCGACCTGCGCCTCGGTCAGGTCGCGCACGTGCCGGAAGATTCCTCCGACAGGTGAGCGAAAGCAGTGCACGATCCTGAGGTTCACCGCCACGACGGGTTTTTCAGAACAGCCGTTCGCGGACGTAGACGGTGTCGCCGGGCAGAAGCGGATCGGATGTCAGCACCCGCCCGGTCATCACCTTGCCGTTGATGTCGCGGGTGATGTCGACGCTCCCCTGATTGGCGCGCGGCGTGAAGCCGCCGGCAATGGCGACCGCCTTCTGCACCGTGAGTCCCGGCACGTAGGAATACTGCCCGGCAGCGCCCACTTCGCCCATGACGAAGATCGGCCGGTAGCGGTCGATTTCGACCGAAACGTCGGGATCGCGCAGATAGCCCTGGCGCAGCTTGTCGGCGATCGCCTTTTCCAACTGCTGCGCGGTGTGGCCGCGCGCCGGCACGGCGCCGACCAGCGGAAAGGACAGATAGCCGGACTGGTCGACGCTGTAGGTGTTGGTCAACCCGTCCTGCTCGAACACCGTGACACGGACGCGATCGCCGGCGCCGAGTCGGTAGGGCTGATCGAGCACTTCGTGAAAGGCGGCGGGTGTCGGGCGGTAGCTCGAGCAGCCGGTGAGCAGCGACAGGGCAAGCAAAGCGCGAAAGAGGGAAGCAGTGCTTTTCATGACCGGCCAGGAACCTTCATCGCTCTTGCCGCAAGCCGCGGCACAACCCCAGGAAAGTGCGACCGTTATCATCCTGTTAGGGTTAATGGGCGGTAAAGGAGCTCGGTCCGGGAGACCGGAGATCGGTAAAAAGCCCAATTGTTCTATTGCTTTCGCGCAATGTTCTTTGAGCGCCCTCTAATAAGCATTCATTCTGATCTTAACGGGTGAGTTACCATAGTTCTTTACGGTCCAGCCTCGACTCAAAGCTCGGAGCAGGATGCATGTCCGTTCAGTCAGCGGCCGCAGACGTCGATGTCGATCTGAGACAGCTCTTTGCCAGCCTGGCGAGGAACTGGCTGCGCATTGTTTTTGTGACGCTTTTGGTCACCGGGCTGGCCTTCGCCTTCGCCTGGCTCGCGACGCCCTATTATAAGGCGACAGCCAAGCTGGAGATCGGGTCGCGCGAATCGGAATACACCCGGCCGCCGGGCACCAACGATGACGACAAGCCGATTCTCGACGAGCAGGGCGTGGCCACCCAGGTCCAGATCATTTCCTCACCCGACATCCTCAAGCAGGTGGCGACCAAGCTCAACCTGGACAAGTTGCCGGAGTTCGACGAAACGCTGAAAATGTCGTCGCTCGGGCGTGTGCTTGTGCTCGTAGGCTTGAAAAGCGATCCCTTCGATATCCCGCCGGACGAGCGTGTGCTGAACGCCATGCACGACAAGCTCAATGTCTACGCCGTTGAAAAGACGCGCGCGATCGCGATCGAGTTCGCCTCGAAGGATCCCAAGCTTGCTGCAGCGGTCGCGAATGGCATTGCCGAGGCCTATATCGCCTCGAAGGGCGACGCCAAGCTCGAATCGAACGCCGCCGCGACCAACTTTCTGGCACCCGAAATCGCCGATCTGCAGAATCGCGTGAGGGATGCCGAGGCCAAGGTCGCGGCGTTCCGCGCCCAGTCCGACCTGCTGATGGGCGGCAACAATTCGGTGCTTCCGACCCAGCAGCTCTCTGAGCTGTCGAGCGAATTGTCGCGCGTGCGCGCCAGCCGCGCCGCCGCTGAGGCGAGCGCCGAGAGCGTGCGCCGGGCGCTGCAGAATGGCGGTTCGCTGGACAGCGTGCCGGAAGTCCTGTCTTCCGAGTTGATCCAGCGTCTGCGCGAGCGCCAGGTGGAGCTGAGGGCCAATATCGCCGATCTTTCCACAACCCTGCTGGACAATCATCCGCGCATCCGGGCGCTGAAGTCGCAACTTGCCGACCTCGACGGCCAGATTCGCAATGAGGCGCAAAAGATCATCCGGGGGCTGTCGGCTCAGGCTCAGACGGCGAAGGCCCGCGAGGATCAGCTGATCGCGGACGTCAACACCTTGAAGGCCGCGTCAGCGCGCGCCGGCGAGCAGCAGGTGCAGCTGGATGCCTTGCAGCGTGACGCGAACGTTCAGCGCCAACAGCTTGAATCCTATATGGCAAGTTACAATGCGGTAGCCTCGCGCAAAGATCGCAGATACTCGCCTGTGGCGGCGAGCCTGATCGCGCAGGCCCAGGTGCCGTCGCAACCTTACTTCCCGAAGATCGGGCCGATCACCGGAGCTGCCGCCGCGGCTTCGCTGCTGCTGATGGCGATCGGCACGCTGCTTGGCGAGCTGTTCTCGGGCCGCGCCATGCGTCCTGCCCCCGGCGCCCGCTTTACCGATATCGAGCAGGTGGCGATGCCAGCGGCGCGTTCCGAGCCGGTCGTAGCCGAAATCGAGGACGACCACGGTCCTTTCGCGCCCTATGAGGCGGCCATGGCCAGCGAGCGACGGCCGGAGAGGCAGGCGCCGATCGCGCAGAATGAGAAATTTGAAGCCGCTACCGTTGCGGCAGGGCAACCAATGCCCGAGCCCGAACCCAAACCGGGTCCGTCCAGGCTCGGCGAGATCGATGTCGACAAGGCTGCCGAGAAGCTGATCGGTTCCGGTGCGGCGCGTGCGATCTTCGTGTCGCCGGAAGGCGATGAAGCGGCCGCGTCCGCCGTGCTCGTGGCGCGTGAAGTATCCGACGCCGGCCTGCGCGTGCTGCTGCTTGACCTCACGGCATCGGGCGCCGCATCGCGGCCGATGCTGGATTCGAGCCTTTTCCCGGGCATCACCAATCTGCTTGCTTCCGAAGCGCAGTTCAGCGACGTCATCCACCCCGATCTTTATTCGGATGCGCATGTCATTCCGGTCGGCACCGCCGACCCTGTCCGCGCCATGCGCGCCGCTGACCGGCTGCCCATCATCATGCAGTCGCTGACCACGGCCTACGATCTCGTCGTGGTCGAATGCGGTCCGGCCGACGCGCAAGGCATCGGCCGCCTGGTCGGCGGCGGCACCGAAGTCTTCCTGTCCATGCTGGAAGCCGACGACCAAGTGACGCAGGCCGCGGTCAAGCTGATCGAGAACGGCTATCCGGACCTCACGCTGGTCACGCCGGTCGGCCATGAGCCGGGAGATCCATTGCCCGGACGCCGGTCGGCTGCATAAGGCTGCGGGCCAATAGGGCTGTTCTGCACACTTACGAACGCCTCTAGATACTGGGAGCAGAGGCCGGGACCGCGACGTATCGAGCACGGTTCAGTGGATGCGGGCATGACAACCCTCGGGCTAGAGGACCGGCCCGGGCATTCTCGGCGGCTCCCGCACTTTACATCGGCGGCAAAGCACCTAGTTCTGATGTTTCGCGCTACGCACCTTCATGCGTGGATGATCGACAGCGGGACCGTGAACCCTAGGCCGGTCCCCCAAACTCCCAAGGATGGCTGTTATGACACAGGCCAAGAACGGCGACACTGTACGCATCAACTACACCGGGCGTCTGGTCGACGGCACCCAATTCGATTCTTCCGGCGGTGAACCGCTGCAGTTTACACTGGGTGAAGGACAGGTAATTCCTGGTCTCGAAACGCATGTGGAGGGCATGGAAGTCGGCACGAAAAGCACCGTCACCGTTCCCGCCAACGCTGCCTATGGCCCCCATCGCCCCGAAGCGGTGGTAACCATCGACCGCGCCAGCGTGCCGGCAAACATCAACGTCGATGTTGGCGCCCGATTGCAGGCCCGCAGCCGCGAGGGCCGTCCCATGCAAGTGACGGTCATCGGCGTGGACGACGCCAGCGTCAAGCTCGACGGCAATCATCCGTTGGCCGGAAAGGACCTGGTGTTCGACGTTGAACTGGTCGAGATCGTTCAGGCGGCGTAGTCAGGGTCGCAGTTAAGTGCGCTGCCAAGAATCTTGCCGTTGAGCACGACGATTCCGTTGACCTCTGGAAAAGGCTTCCCGCACGGCCCTTCGGCGAAGGATCAAAGGGACCGCGCATATCAAGGCGCGCGATCGGTCAAGGCGTTGGCCCCTTCCTGCCCGGCGCAATGCGCGCAGCAATAGATGACATCGCCCTGCTCGACGCCATGCCCCATGATCCGTACCCTGCAATGCGGGCAGGTCGGCGCAAGCTTCTGGACAGCGCACTCGAAGCTGTCAAACGTGTAGGTTTGCCCGCCCAGGCTCACCAGGAATGCCTTGTCATAGTCGTTGCCGCACTGGTCGCACTTAGCCATAGCCATGTCTCCTTCCGAGTGCGAAAACCTCTCGGCACTCGATAGGTTCCGTCGGGTCCTCTGGGTCTCGGCCCGTTTGCCCGCATCGCCTGGGAACGCGACGGCGATTGTGCGACTCTTGCCAGCCTAGAGCGTTTCACCGTTTCACGGAAACGGCGAACCGCTCTATCTCTTTGTTTTTACGCAATTCCGGACGGAAAACCGCTCACACTTTTCCTGGAATTGCTCTAGCTGTCGTCCTCGACCGCGGCGGGCGTCGCCTGTCCGGCAGCCTTGCGGCGCAGCATCTTGGTCAGCTTCCAGACCGTCGGGTTGTTCTTGATGAAGGCCTTCGCGCGCGCGCCTTGCCGCATCGTCGTCGCCAATGCGCGGCCTTTAAGTGTTAGCGGCGCAAGCACCTCGAAATGCTGGACCTCGATGTCGCACCAGAGCCGCTTGTAAGGCTCGTCGCCGACCGAGAAGTCATACACATCGAAGCCGAGCTCGCAGGCTTCCTGGATGTTGTCGAAGAACAGGAAGTCGCCCGGGCTGGTGGACGAGAGATCGTCCTCGGCGATAGCGCCGAACTCGCAGATCAGCCGCTTGCCGGACCGGCTGGAGCCGGTCACCGCGCGCAGCTTGCCCGCCACGTCCAGGCCGTGCAGCAGGAAGGGCGGCTTTTCCTCGGCCAGCGCATCGGCGAAAAGCGCCCGGAAGAAGTCGCGTACTTGCCTGTCGCCGAAGACATTGGCGATGCCCATCTTGGCGAAACGCACCTCCTTCATCTCGAGGAAGGCATCGAGCAGCCTGTCGACCTCCTCGCGGGTGCGGGCCTCGATGCGGCGGAAGGCGCCGACAGCCTCGAACTTGCGCGTCTGCGAGCGGTGCTTCTTGCGTTTGCGCTTGCCGCTCGCGCGCGACAGCAGCGCGTCGAACCCGCCGTCGAGATCGACCGCAAGCGCAAGGTTCGGACTTGGAAAGCCGGGCAGCGCGGCCAGCGGGTTGGCGACGCCGTCGAGGTCTGGCAGCAGCCTTTCCAGCGAGATCAGGTCGATATCCGGCCGCGCCCGCGCGATTGCCTGGAACATCGAGCGGATTGCCCGGCCGTCGATAGCAGGCAGGAAACGCGGGTCGGCGGCGGCGAAATTGCCGTTGGCGTGGCGCCCGCCGGCGAAACGGGCAACATTGAACGGGCCGCTTCGCACGATCTCCAGGGCCAGCGACAGCGCCGGGCGGCCATCGCTGGAGAGCGTCGCGACAACCATGTCGGCGCCGGTCGCGGCCGCCCAGTTGCTCACCCAGGATGCGCTTTGCGCCGGCGCGAACAGCGCCGAGGCGCAGAATTGCACGTAGTCGGCAACGCCGGTGCCGTCGCTTGCGGTCGCAGTCCACCGGTCCTGGTCGGCTAGCACCGGGCGCGCGGAAGCCTCATTGGCCGCGACCCGATTGCCGTCAAATGACGCGGTGGCGTCAACCATCCCTCAATCCTTAAGACGTATTGGTTGCAACCTGGGGTTCGCATAGGCGAATGTCGTGCTTGAATAAGCCTAGGCGCAAAAGGTGAAGGAATGATCGACGGGGGCGATGCAATCCGGAAACTGGCGCTGAATCTTGCCCGCTACTCCGGCCTTGCGCCTCTGGCGCGGCCGTTTGTCGGCGGCATCGGCGCTATCCTGATGCTGCACCGCGTCACCGCGGCACCGGAGAAGCCGAACAGCGTCAATCGGCATCTGAACATCGCTCCCACTTTCCTCGACAGGCTGATCTCGGACATGAAGGGGCGTGGTTATGCCTTTGTTTCCCTTGATGAAGCGATCGAACGCATCAAGACGGGCGGGAAAGGCGGCCAGTTCGCCACGATCACTGCCGACGACGCCTATCGCGACAACATGACCGAGGCGCTTCCGATCCTGGAAAAACACGGCGCGCCGATCGCCATCTACGTCGCCCCCGGCCTGATCGACGGCGCCGTCGATCTCTGGTGGGACGTGATCGAGGACATCGTCGACACCTGCTCACGCCTGACGCTGACGATGGCGGGCAAGTCGACGGCGATCGATTGCTCGACACAAGGCCGAAAGATCCAGGCCGTCGCGCGGCTGAACGCCTGGTTGACCTTGGAAGTCCCCGAGGAAGAGCAGGGCGCTGCGCTGCGCGAGCTCGCCCGTTCGATTGGGTTCAAAATCGGCTCGGGCCGCCCATGCACGTTGATGAACTGGGATGAGCTTCGCATCATGGCCGCGCACCCGTTGGTGACCATCGGTGCGCACACCGTCAACCATCGGAACTTGAAGCGGCTGTCCGAGGCCGATGCGCGCCATGAGATCGGCGACGTCCGCCGCGTCCTCAAGGAAAAGCTCGGCGAGGAGCCGCGTCATCTGGCTTACCCCTATGGCTATGCCAGCGCGGTCGGCTGCCGCGAGGTGGGCTTTGCCCGCGACGCAGGCTATGCCTCGGCGGTGACCACGCGGCATGGCGTGCTGCGCGCCGAGCATGCCGGCTTCCTGCACGCGCTGCCGCGCATTTCCGTCAATGGCCGCTATCAGAGCCTAGCGCATATCCGCACGATGCTGTCCGGCATCACGACGCCGCTGGCCAATGCGGGCAAGATGGTCGTTACGGTCTAGGCCTGCCTAGCGCTTGCCTGACGCCGGTTAGGATCAGCCCTTCGGGCGCGGCTCGATGATCAGCCATTTGATGATGGCCATGGCCGGCAGGACCCAGAGAAAGCCGCTGAGCAGGAAGAACAGGAGATGCGCCGTGGGCCCGTATTCGGCGAGCCTGGTGACCGCGATGGCGGAGGCGATCAGCGCGTAGAAGACGACCAGCGCCACCAGCAATATGGTTCCGATCAGCTTTTTCAGGCGAATGGGCATGTTGCGGTTCCGTTGACTCGCCCCGCTTAGGCCGAATGACAAGAGGGCGCAACCGTCGCGGCCCGGCGCGACGGCGTGCCGCGCTGTCCAGTCTTGCCAGTTGAGCGGCCTTGGTCCACCAATCGCGCGTTTCAACCGCCGGGAAAGCGAAATGGCTGCCATCACCGCCACGGCTCCCTATGCCGCACGCGACCGCGATCTCCACAACCGCGCTTTGGTGCGCGGTTGGCTCTACGTCGTGCTGCTGGTGCTGGTCGCGCTGGTGCTGGTCGGCGGTTCCACGCGTCTCACCGGCTCGGGGCTGTCGATCACCGAGTGGCAGCCGATCCACGGCGTCATCCCGCCGCTCAACGACGCCGAATGGCAGGAAGAGTTCCAGCGCTACCAGCAGATCCCGCAATATGCCGAGATCAACAAGGGCATGAGCGTCGAGGATTTCAAATCGATCTTCTGGTGGGAGTGGGCGCACCGCATCCTGGCGCGCAGCGTCGGGGTGGTCTTTGCCTTGCCGCTGCTGTTCTTCTGGGCGACGCGCCGCATCGAACGCGGCCTCGGGCTGAAGCTCCTCGGCATCCTTCTGCTCGGCGGACTGCAAGGCGCCATCGGCTGGTGGATGGTAGCTTCGGGCCTAGTCGACCGCGTCTCGGTCAGCCAATACCGGCTGGCGACGCATCTGACGCTTGCCGCGCTGATCTTCACGGCGACAATGGTGGTGGCGCGCGGCCTGGCGCCGCATTCCGAGCCGGCCGCCGACCGGTCGACGCAGCGGCTCGCCGGCGTCATCGTGCTGCTGACGCTGATCCAGATCTATCTCGGCGGGCTGGTCGCGGGGCTGCACGCGGGCCTTTCCTACAACACATGGCCGCTGATGGATGGAAAGGTGATCCCCTCCGATCTGCTTCTTCTGAAGCCCGCCTGGCTGAACTTCTTTGAAAACCCGAAGACGGTGCAGTTCGTCCATCGGCTGGGCGCCTATGCGATCTTTGTCGTGGCGCTCTGGCATATGATCGCGACGTGGCGGCGCCAGCCTGGCACCACCCATGCCCGCCGGGCCACGCTTCTGTTCGCGCTGGTGGTCGTCCAGGCCTCGATCGGCATCGGCACGCTATTGATGCAGGTGCCGCTGCACATGGCGTTGACGCATCAGACGATCGCGCTTGTGTTGCTTGGCTTCGCTGCCGCGCATTGGCGCGGCACCAAGGGCGCCTATCCGCTGCCGACCGATATACGCGTCAGAGGCTGAGGCGAACCTTGCGGATCGCCTCGGCGGCAGCAAGCTCCAGGTTTACGACCGCTCAGTGCTTGATGCCGAGCATCAGGTCGAGGTTCTGCACCGCGGCGCCCGACGCGCCCTTGCCGAGATTGTCGTAGACGGCCATCAGCAGCGCCTGCGCCCTCTCGTCATTGGCGAACACATAGACCTTCATCCGGTTGGTGCCGTTATAGATCTCCGGATCGATCTCCGGGATGCGCTCCATATGGGTGTAGGGCGCGACCTCGACTACGCCGCCATCGATCGACGCATAGTGGTCGGCAATCGCCGCGTGAAGCTCGGCGCCGGTCGGCACCCGGTCGAGACCGCCGAGCTGCAGCGGCACCACGGTGATCATGCCCTGCGCGAAATTGCCCACGGCCGGCTGCATGATCGGGTCGTGCGACAGCTTTGCATAGGTGCGGAGTTCTGGCACATGCTTGTGCTGCAGCGTCAGCCCGTAGGGCAGGAACTCGGGCGCGTCCTCGCCTTTTCCGACATAGTCCTCGATCATCGGCCGGCCGCCGCCTGAATAGCCGGAAATGCCGTTGACGGTCACCGGGAAGTCGGCAGGCAGCAGGGCGGCCGCAACCAGCGGCCGCAGCGTCGCGATCGGCCCTTGCGGCCAGCAGCCCGGATTGGCGACGCGTCGCGCGCTGCCGATCTTCTTCGCCTGGTCCTTGTCCATTTCGGCGAAGCCATACTCCCACCCCTCGGCCACGCGATGCGCGGTCGAGGCGTCGATCACCTTGGTTGTATCGTTCGCAATCAGCGACACGCTTTCCTTGGCCGCCGCATCCGGCAGGCAAAGGATCGCGACATCGGCCGCGTTGAGGAACTCGGCGCGGGCGGCAGTCTCCTTGCGGCGTTCCGTCGGGATGGAGATGATCTCCAGGTCGCCACGGTCGGCCAGCAGCGCCCTAATCTGCAGGCCTGTCGTGCCGTGTTCGCCGTCAATGAAGATTTTCGGTTTCATCGCTTGCCAAATTCCTCGCGATTCCAATGTCATATGCCGTAGGCGTGATTTGCCGCGGCATGATTGCCGTTGCTCAGTTCGTCGAGCCGCGCCTTTCGCTCCGCCAGCAGACCGAGATAATGCATGGCGATGATCGATCCGGCGATTGCCGTTATATCGGCATGATCATAGGCCGGCGCAACCTCCACGATGTCGGCCCCGACGATGTCGATCTGGCCGAGTTGGCGCAGCGTCGACAGCATCTTGGCCGAGGAGGGGCCGCCTGCCACCGGTGTGCCGGTGCCGGGCGCGAAGGCCGGGTCGAGACAGTCGATGTCAAAGGTGAGATAAGTCTTCTTGCCACCGGTGCGCTCGACGATCGCATAGGCGATGTCGGAGGCCCGCATCTCCTCGACCTCATGGCCGTAGAGGATCTTGATGCCGAACGTGTCGGGCGCATGCGTGCGGATGCCGACCTGGATCGAGCGATCGGGGTCGATGATGCCCTCCCTCACCGCGCGGGCGACGAAGGAGCCATGATCGATGCGCTTGCCGTCGTCGGGCCAGGTGTCCTGATGCGCGTCGAACTGCACCAGCGCAAGCGGCCCGTGGATCGCGGCATGCGCCTTGAGCAGCGGCCAGGTGACGAAATGGTCGCCGCCCAGCGTCAAAAGGAACGCGCCTGATTTCAGGATTTTGGCCGCCTCGCGCTCGATCGTGCCGGGAGTCTTCTGGTGATTGCCGCTGTCGAGCAGGCAATCGCCATAGTCCACCACTGAAAGATGCTCGAAGAGGTCGCGCGAGAATGGATATTGCGGATCGTTGTCGAGGATCGCCGAGGCGCGGCGGATCGCCTGCGGTCCGAAGCGGGCGCCGGGCCGGTTGGTGACGGCGGCGTCGAAGGGAATGCCCCACACGACCGCGTCCGCGCCCTTCACGTCTTTCGTATATTTGCGCCGCATGAACGACAGCGCGCCGGCATAGGTCGGCTCGAACGACGCGCCCGTCTTGGAGCGGGCGATGAAGGCATGGTCGATCTCATTGTTCGCCATTAGGAATCCTCGGTTTCGTCGGGGCAGCCACAACTACAGAACCGGCACGCAACATGCCAGTCACAGCTTGCGGAAACGAAGCTGCGCTCGGCGAGTGCCACGGCAACACAGGACCTGTATCATTATGGCTGAGACCGCCTTGCTTAATCTTGCATCCGCGCCCGCCGCGACCCGTGTCGGCACGACGGCCGGAGAGCGTTTCCTGGTGCTGGATTCCTGGCGCGGCATCTGCGCGCTGCTGGTGGCGCTGTTCCACTTCCCGACCTCCTCGATAGTGTCGCAGAGCGCCTTTGTCGGCGGCTCTTACCTGTTCGTCGATTTCTTCTTCGTGCTCTCCGGCTTCGTCATTGCCAGCGCCTATGGCGGGCGGCTCGCCGGGCAGGACGACCTTGCACGGTTCGCGCTCGTGCGTTTCGGCCGCATCTATCCGCTGCATCTCCTGATGCTCGCCGCCTTCGCCGGCTTCGAGGCGCTGCGGCTCGTGCTGCCGGCGCTTCACGGAACGGGCCCGGCGCCCTTCACCGCAGGCTTCGACCTGAAGAGCCTGGTCGCCAACCTTTTCCTTCTGCAGGGCATGGGTGTTGAGGATCATCTGAGCTGGAACGCGCCGAGCTGGAGCATCTCGGCCGAGTTCTTCACCTATCTGCTTTTCGCCGCCGTCGTGCTCACCGCCGGCCAGCGTGCCTGGATATGGCTCGTCGCCGCAGCCGTGACGGCGCCGCTTTTCCTGCTCGCGGTCTCGACGCGCCATATGGACGTGTCCTTCGATTTCGGCTTCATCCGCTGTCTTTACGGCTTCTCGCTCGGCGCGCTGCTTGCCTGGTTTCAGCACGATTCCATTGCAGAGGCGCGACAGGCGCTGAGCGGCGGGGCAGGGCGCCTCGCCTGGACGCTGGCCGAGCTGGCGATGATCGTCGTGATCGCGCTGTTCGTTTCGGTGGCGGGAACGAATGACGCCGGCATTGCCGCACCGGTCGTCTTCGCGCTGGCGCTTTATCTCTTTGCCCATGAGGGCGGGTGGGTCAGCTTGGCCTTGCGCAGCCGGCCGATGCTGCTGCTCGGCTCGCTCTCCTATTCGATCTACATGGTCCATATCTTCGTCCAGGCCCGCATGATCAATGTCGGCGGCCTGATCGAACGCAAGCTTGGGCTCGGCATAGTCTGCGACCTGATGCTGCGCGGCGACCATGCGACCGGCTTCGGCACCGGCTCGCCCTGGATCGGCTTCGCGGCTTTGGCCGCGATGTTGATCGCCGTCATCGCCGCGTCATGGTTCACATGGCGCTTCGTCGAAATGCCGGCGCTGGCCTGGTTCCGCCGCCTTTCCAAGCGGATTTGATCCAAAAACTAGCCGGCTTCGTTCACTGCGCTGTCATGGGCATCGCCTAACCGGGTCCCAACCCGGAACGGAGCGATTCCCCGATGCGAACACTCTGGCTGAGCCTTGCCTTTTCCGCCGCCCTTGCCACCGTTGCGGGGCAAAGCTTAGCCGGTGAAAGCCGGGCCAGCCAGATTCTCGACCGCTTCGAGCATGCCAACCAGTGGCGTGACCATGTGATGATCGCCGCGCATCGCGCCGGCAGCATGCAGGCCGGCAAGACGCTTTACGCCGAGAATTCGCTGGCCGCGGTCGAGGGCTCGATCGCGATCGGCGCCGAGATCGTCGAGGTCGACGTCCGGCGCGCGAAAGACGGCGAGTTCGTCATCATGCATGACAGCTGGCTCGACCGCACGACCACGTGCAAGGGCGAGGTGGTGAAATACACGCTGGCCGAGCTTAAGAAATGCCGGCTGGTCGTCGAGGGCACGGGCGCCGTCACCAAAGAGACTGTATCGACACTGCGCGAGATGCTGCTGACGACCAGGGACCGGATCCTGATCAATCTCGACAACAAGCTGGAGGTGACCGACCTGCCTAGCATGGTCGCGGAGGCGCGCGATCTCGGCATGGCCGATCAGGTGATCGTCAAGGAGAATCTCTGGAACCGGCAGCGCATCGATGCCGCGAGCGCGGCGATTACCCAGGCCGGTGGCGGCTTCCAGTTCATGCCGATCCTTGCCGACGACGCCGTGCATGATGCAGTTTTCGCCAGCGAGGTCGACAAGGCCTTCGCGCCGCGCGCCGTCGAATTGATCACTTGGCGCAACGGCGCCGAGACGCTGACATCGACCGGCGGACCGCTGTTCAGCACCCGCATGCGGGCGGAAGCGGCGCGGGGCGACTGGCACCTCTGGGCCGACACCTACGCCGTCGTCAACAAGCCGGGCGGCTTCCTCGCCGGCGGTCGCGGCGACGAGCTTGCCGTCGCCGCCAGCCTGCCGCGCGAAGCCTGGGGTTTCTGGGTCGACCGCGGCGCCACCATCATCCAGACCGACGAGCCGAAAGCGGCGATCGAGTGGCTGGCCGCCAATGGCTATCGCGTGCCTTACACGACGGACATCAAGCAGGCTGAGCCGGCGCATACGGCGAGTATCAATTAGAGCGCGGCGCTGGAGCTGCCAATCTCCCCCCTTGAGGGGGAGATGCCCGGCAGGGCAGAGGGGGGCGCTGTCCCGCCGGCCTATCCAGTGTCTAGGTCAATCGCGCCCGCATTCCCAAGTCATTATCGATCGCAAGCTCGTTAGGGACGGCGTTCCTTCGCGCCCTCCTCTGGCCTGCCGGCCATCTCCCCCACAAGGGGGGAGATCAGCTAATCGTCCATCACGCCGCCTTCGCCACGCCCTCCAACTCGCCGAGCACATCCCCCGACAGCTCGAGCTCCGCCGCCGCCAGATTCTCGCGCAGATGCTCGACCGACGACGTGCCCGGGATCAAGAGGATGTTCGGCGAACGCTGCAGCAGCCACGCCAGCGCCACCTGCATCGGCGTCGCTCCAAGCCGTTCCGCCACCCTCGACAGGGTCGAGGACTGCAGTGGACTGAACCCGCCGAGCGGAAAGAACGGCACATAAGCGATGCCGTCGCGCGCGAGCTCATCGATCAGCGCGTCATCGTTTCGGTGCGCGAGGTTGTACTGGTTCTGCACGCAGACGATCTCGCAGATCTTGCGGCCTTCCGCGATCTGCGCGCGGGTGACGTTGCTCAAGCCGATATGGCGTACCAGGCCGTTGCGCTGAAGCTCGGCAAGCTTGGTGACCTGCGCCTCGATGGAGCCCTCCGCTGGGCCGTGCACCCCGAACATGATGCGCAGATTGACGACGTCCATCACCTCGAGGCCAAGGTTGCGAAGATTATCGTGCACGGCCTGTTCGAGCTCATCAGCTGTAAAAGCCGGCAGCCAGGAGCCGTCTTCCCCACGACGGGCGCCGATCTTGGTGACGATGGTGAGGTCGTCGGGGTAGGGCGATAGCGCCTCCCGGATCAGCTTGTTGGTGACGTACGGACCGTAGTAGTCGCTGGTGTCGATATGGTTCACGCCTTGCGCTATCGCTTCGCGCAGTACGGCGATGGCCGCGTCATGGTCCTTCGGCGGACCGTACACGCCTTTGCCCGCCAGCTGCATGGCGCCATAGCCGAGCCGATGCACCGAGCGGTCGCCGAGTTTATAAATACCGGATTTGTCTACACTGGACATTGTTGCTCTCCTTCGCTGTCGGCGAGGGAGATAAGGGATGGCTGCTGTCCTGATAACCGGGTATAACCAGCACGACCTGTGCGGAAATAAGAACAATGGCGGCTGATCTCAACGACCTCCAGGCATTCATGGCCGTCGCTCGCGCCGGCGGCTTTCGCGAAGCGGCCCGCGTGACCGCAGGCAGCGCGTCAGTGCTTAGCGAAGCCGTCCGCCGTCTGGAAACCCAACTTGGTGTGCGGCTCTTCAATCGTACCACACGCAGTGTTGCGTTGACCGAGGCAGGCGCAAGCCTGCTGGCGCGTCTTGGCCCCGCGCTGGGTGAGGTGGAGGCCGCGCTCGATGTGGTGAACGGCTTTCGCGACCGGCCCGCCGGAACCCTGCGTCTCAACGTGCCGATAAGCGCCTCGCGGCTGGTGCTGCCGAAGATCGTTCCGGGATTTCTCGCTGCATATCCGGCCATCCGGCTGGAGGTGATCGCGGAGGAGAACTTTGTCGACCTGCTGGTGGCCGGCTGCGATGCGGGCATCCGCTATGACGAACGGCTGGAGCAGGACATGATCGCCGTGCCGATCGGGCCGCGCACGCAGCGTTTCACCACCTCGGCCGCGCCAGCCTATCTCGATCGGCACGGCCGGCCGCAACACCCGCGTGACCTGCTTGGGCACGCGTGCGTGCGCGGCCGCTTTCCCAGCGGGGTCATGACGCCCTGGGAATTCGAGCGCGACGGCGAGGTGGTGCGGGTCGATACCACGGGGCCGTTGGTCGTCAGCATCGGCGGCGGCGTCGATCTCGCCATCGATGCGGCGATCGCCGGCGTCGGCATTCTTTGGCTCTTCGAGGACTGGGTGCGCCCGTATTTCGACAACGGCGTCCTGGAACCTGTGCTCGAGCCGTGGTGGCAAAGCTTCTCGGGGCCGTTTCTCTACTATCCCGGGCGGCGGCTGGTGCCGGCGCCGCTGCGCGCCTTTATCGACTACATCAAGACGCCGATAGGGCACTGGTAGCAGAAAACAAAAAGGCCGCCCGGAGGCGGCCTTTTCGAAATGCTCGGACTTCGCGGCGCTTAGCGCTTCGAGAACTTGCCCCCAAGCGCTCCTTAGCGCTTGGAAAACTGGAAAGAGCGGCGGGCCTTCGCCTTGCCGTACTTCTTGCGCTCGACCACGCGGCTGTCGCGGGTCAGGAAGCCACCCTTCTTGAGCACCGAGCGCAGGCCCGGCTCGTAGTAGGTCAGCGCCTTGGAGATGCCGTGACGCACCGCACCCGCCTGGCCGGAGAGGCCGCCGCCGATGACGGTGGCGACGATGTCGTATTGGCCGGCGCGGTTGGCCGCGACGATCGGCTGGTTGAGGATCATCTGCAGCACCGGACGCGCGAAATAGCTCGCGAATTCCTTGTCGTTGACGGTGATCTTGCCGGAGCCCGGCTTCACCCAGACGCGCGCGATGGCGTTCTTGCGCTTGCCGGTGGCATAGGCGCGGCCCGACTTGTCGAGCTTCTGGACATGCACGGACGCGGCCGGCTGCGCGGCGATGGTGCCGAGTTCTGCGAGCGAGGAAAGCTCAGCCATTACGAAGCCCTCTTGTTCTTGGAGTTCAGCTTGGCCACGTCGAGCGTGACGGGCTGCTGGGCGGTGTGCGGATGCTCGGCGCCTGCATAGACGCGGAGATTCTTCATCTGGCGGCGGCCGAGCGGGCCGCGCGGGATCATGCGCTCGACGGCCTTCTCGACGACACGCTCGGGGAAACGGCCCTCGAGCAGCTGGCGCGCGGTGCGCTCCTTGATGCCGCCGGGGTGGCCGGTGTGCCAGTAATAGACCTTGTCGGTGTACTTCTTGCCGGTGAACACCACCTTGTCGGCATTGATGACGATGACATTGTCGCCGTCATCGACATGCGGGGTGAAGGTGGGCTTGTGCTTGCCGCGCAGATGATTGGCGATGACAGTGGCCAGACGACCGACGACGAGACCTTCGGCGTCGATCAGCACCCACTTCTTCACCACATCCGCAGGCTTCTGCGAAAAGGTAGCCATGTTTTGCTCTCAGGTTTGACCTTTCCCGTCCAGGAGGGACAGAGAAGGCGTTTCTTGTTGCTTGGATTGACGGGATGACCGGAGCCGCTCCGCCAATAACAAAACGGCGGCCTTTGCGGGCCGCTGCTTCGGGTCGGCTTATAGGCGAGGGCGCTTGTCGCGTCAAGGTAACGGAAAACGAGTTCGTCCAATAAAATGTGGCAAAAACAATGGATTAGAGGAAAGGTATTATTTTACCGCACGATAAAATCGGCGCTGACGGTCCCCGCTAGTTCCCGACATAGGGATTTTGAAAGGTTTGCGGGTTTGTCTTGGCGTAAGATTTTCCACTCATTTCCGTGTAATCAGCGCAAACGCCGCCCCAACGTCGTCATTCTATGGCGGAGCAAGGAGCGAAGCGACGCCCGCAGACCATAGAATCCATTCCGTGACTTGGAAGTGCCGCTGCGGTGCAGAATTCTGCTCCGTTGCACGCCTCGACGAAGGTAACGGCATGGATTCCAGGGTCTTCGCGACGGAGCTTCGCTCCTGCTCCGCCCTGGAATGACGATCGCGATGGGCGTTTCGGCCAATCTCCAACGCGTGCCACCTGCCAATGCAAAACAGAGTTGACCGAAGCCGACCGGTCAAAATCCTTGTGCAGTGCCACTAGTGCTTGGCTTCGATTTCCTTGCGGGCAGCGCTCGAGAGAAATGCCGATCTGGTAATACCGCGCTCGCGCGCGGCGGCATCGATCGCGCGCAGGACACCGCGTTCGAACGTCACGTTCGCCCTGACCACGGCGCTGTCATTGTCGATCAGCGGCACCGAGACCAAGTAAGCTCCTTCCGACAGTGCGGCACGGATATCGGGAAGCGATACAATCGCCTCGTGGCTGGAGGGCTCAGGCACGGACATATCCTCGGCCCAAAGCTGCAGAGCTTCGACCGCATTCGGCATAATATCCTCAGGTACGTCGGCCGCCGAAAAACAACCCGGAATATCGGGAAAGCGAATACCAAACGCGCTGTCGACATCCTTCTCAACCAGCGCGAAGTAGTTCTTCATTTGTAGTCTCCTGGTTGCGCACGAATTCAGGTCTAGCGAATCCAGCCTGCCTGTTTGGCGATCGCGCGAGCGGTGCCGACTGGCAGATCTTTTTCCGGGTGCGGAACGACAAGCACAATGGCACCTTTTCGGAATTTGTGATGTGAGCCCCGAACTGAGACCAATTCGAAGCCGTCATCCCTTAGCCGCTTTGATGCGGCGACTGTCACGCTCGATCAAATATCACCTATGCGCATATATATACACATCTCGCCGCAGTATCAACTTTGAGAGGACTTACGAGGGATCGAATAGGTGCCGGTGGCGTGCGCGACGGTGTGTCCGTCCGGGCCGGCGACAATATCGATATCGAACACCATCAGGCTCTTGCCGAGCTTCAGGATGCGGCAATGGCCGTCGATCGGACCGGCTTCGGCCTTGCGCATGAAATTGATGTCGAGGTTGACCGTCACCGAAAGCGCGTCGGGGCCGGCGTGGCTGAGCACGCAGACGTAACCGCCGATGTCGGCCAGCGTGAACAGCGCCGGACCGGATACCGTGCCGCCGGGACGCAGATGCCGCTCGTCAGCGTTCAGCCGCACCGTGCAGCCGCCCGGAAAAACGTCGATCGCCTCATAGGAGGTGAAATTGTCGTTGAGCTGCGGATAGACGCTTGCCATCAGTGCATTGACTTCCGCCGCGTTGAGCATTGGCTTCAGATCGCTTTGGGCTGGCATCGGCGCGTCCTATATGAATGAGCAGCTCCGGGCGGTGCGCCTGGACCAAACGGTGCGACGGAGAAAACACGTCTCGCGGCTGTTCTTCAACCGGCAGCGTGCTAGTTCTGTTGCTCCATAAGCATGAGGTTTTTGAAAGTGGCCGAAGTCGTCGCCATCAAGCCCGCCGTCGCCGACGGCCCGGTTCTTGTCAGCCAGGACAAGGATATCTTGCGCCTCACGCTCGCCAGCCCGCCGGCCAATGCGTTGTCGCTGGCGACCATGGCGGCGCTGCAGGCCGAATTCGATCGCGTTAAGACCGACAGATCCGTGCGCGTCATCATCCTGGCGGCGTCGGGAAAAGTGTTCTGTGCCGGTCATGACCTCAAGGAAATGACGGCGCATCGCGCCGAGCCGGATCGGGGCAAGGCCTTTTTCGAAAAGACCTTCGCGGCTTGCGCGAACCTGATGCAGACGATCGTGCGCCACCCGAAACCGGTGATCGCTGAGGTCGACGGCCTCGCCACCGCCGCCGGCCTGCAACTGGTCGCCAGCTGCGACCTTGCCATCGCTTCGCACGAGGCGAGTTTCTGCACGCCTGGCGTCAACATCGGCCTGTTCTGCTCGACGCCGATGGTGGCGCTGTCGCGCAACGTCTCGCGCAAGCAGGCGATGGAAATGCTGCTCACCGGCGAGACGATCGACGCGGCGACCGCCAAGGAGTTCGGGCTGATCAACCGTATCGTGCCGCGCGAATATCTGATTCAGGTTGTCAACAAATACGCGCAAACCATTGCATCCAAATCCTCTTTGGTGATCAAAACCGGCAAGGAGGCTTTCTACGCCCAGGCCGAAATGGGGTTGGCCGACGCTTATGCCCATACCGGCCGCGTGATGGTGGAAAACATGCTGGCGCGCGACGCCGAGGAGGGCATCGGCGCCTTCATCGGCAAGCGCAAGCCCGAATGGACCGACGAGTAGCCGGCTTGAATGGAACCGAGCCATTCCATCGCTGAAGGTTCGACGTGGCTGCCCGCAAGCAACTGATGCGGCTGAAAGCGCCCTACCTCAAGCGCATCCTGCTTGAGCCGTCGCGCGTCGCGGATTGGGACCAATATCCGTGGAACCTGCCGATCTTCCACGGCCGCGAATTCGAATTTGAATTCACAAACGCCATCACCATCATCGTCGGCGAGAACGGCACCGGCAAATCGACACTGCTCGAAGCCATCGGCGCGCTGGCCGGCTATGACGAGGCCGGCGGCGGCAAAGGTTACATGCCGGTCGACCACTCCATTGCCATCGACAAGAGCGGCGCGTCGCTCGCCAACACGCTGCGCGGCCATTGGCTGCCGAAGGTCACAGCCGGCTGGTTCTTTCGGGCCGAATCCTTCTATTCCGTCGCACGCTATCTCGACCGGGCCGCGCTCGAAGATCCGTTCAAGCCGCCGCCGCCCGATTTCCTGTCATGGTCGCATGGCGAGGGCTTTATCCGCTTCTTCGAAGAGCGTTGCCGCAGGCAGGGCATCTACATTCTCGACGAGCCCGAAAGCGCGCTGTCGCCGACGCGCCAGATCGAACTGCTGAAACTGCTTCAACGCATGGAGCAGTCGGGCACCGCACAGGTGATCATGGCAACGCATTCGCCGCTGCTGATGGCTTGCCCGAACGCACGGCTCTTCCGCATCGGCCGCTTCGGCCTCGACCTGCTCGATTTTCAGGACACGGATCATTTTCGCATGATGCGCGACTTCTGCAGCGATCCTGGGATGTTTATGGAGGAGGCGCTGCGGGAAGGCGATGATTAGCGGTGGGCGCGTGAACCGGGAAGATCTCAATTGGGAAGTGGAAGAAGCCTGCCGCGAGGCGTGGCCTGCTGCGCGTGAGACCGTCGCTCTCGGATGGATGTTTCGCCGTTCAGGTGGGCGGATCAGGCGGCCGAATTCCGCCAATCCCATGCGTGGCCAGCGCGGCGCGCCTGAGCGAGTAATCGACGCCGCCGAGGCGTTCTACGCCAGCCATGGCCAGGCCCCGCTGTTTCGCGTTCCCGACATCGCGGCCGAACTGGAACTCGAACTCGACCGTCGGGATTACAGCCGGGAGGGTGGTACGATACACCTCCATGCCCGGATCGACGTGCTTCAGGGAAACAATGATGGCGATATCACGGTCTCAGCGGCGCCGACGGAGAACTGGTTCGAGGCGCGCTTCCGTACTGGCGGCTACGACGAGGCGGAGCGCCGCATCTTTCGCCATATGACGAGCTTGATCGTGGGCGACAGGGCATTCGTGTCGTGTGAGCGTGATGGCCAAATCGCAGCCTTTGCCTTCGGCGTCATCCGCAACGGGCTGCTTGTCGTCGAGGCAGTTGAAACCGACGCCAGATTCAGGCAGCAGGGGCTCGGCCGCAGGACGGTCGGCGGGCTGATCGGCTGGGCCAGGCGGGCGGGCGCCAAGGCCGGCTGCCTGCAAGTGGTCGCCGACAACACGCCCGCACGCGCGCTCTACGCCTCGCTCGGCTTCGATCGCGAGCTCTATCGTTACCATTACCGCAGGAAAACCGTCGCAGCATGAACCACGATACCTACGACAACAGCTACATCGCCGGCATCCTGAATTCGGTGAAGACGATCGCCATGGTCGGCGCCTCGCCCAACGATGTGCGGCCAAGCTACTTCGTGCTGAAATATCTTTTAGCCAAGGGCTTTTCGGTGTTCCCGATCAATCCCGGCCATGCCGGCAAGGAAATCCTTGGCCGGACTGTCTACGCCAGCCTGGCCGACCTGCCGCAGCCGGTCGACATGGTCGACATCTTTCGCGCTTCCTCGGCGGTGCCCGGCATCGTCGATCAGGTGCTGCAGCTCGATCCGCTGCCCAAGGTCGTCTGGATGCAGCTTGGCGTGCGCAACGATGAGGCGGCTGCCCGCGCCGAAGCTGTCGGCATCAAGGTGGTGATGAACCGCTGCCCGAAGATCGAATACGGCAAGCTGTCCGGCGAGATCGGCTGGACCGGCGTCAACTCCGGCGTTCTGTCGTCGAAAAAACCCCTGATGCGCCAGGGATTTCAGAGCTTCGGCGTAAGACAGAAATAAGCGTGCGGTAGTTCGCGCAAAATTATTCCGGGACGAAATGGATTTTCCCGGGCGTTCGTCGTAGATCGCGCCCCGAACGGTATTTTCTTCTTTGCATTCCCGGCCGCGCTTCGCCAAGAATGCCCGGCGATTTTCGAACGTTAAGAGAGGGATTTCGATGACCCGTACGCCTGGTTTCAACACTTTGGCCGTTCATGCGGGCGCAAAGCCCGATCCGGCGACCGGCGCCCGCGCCACGCCGATCTACCAGACCACCTCCTTCGTCTTCGACGATGCCGATCATGCCGCCTCGCTGTTCGGGCTGAAGGCCTTCGGCAACATCTACACGCGCATCATGAATCCGACCCAGGCGGTTCTCGAGGAACGCGTCGCGGCGCTCGAAGGCGGCACCGCGGCACTTGCCGTCGCCTCGGGCCACGCCGCGCAGGTCATCGTCTTCCACAATCTGATGCAGCCGGGCGACAACTTCGTCGCCGCCAACAAGCTTTATGGCGGCTCGATCAACCAGTTCGGCCATGCCTTCAAGAACTTCGGCTGGGAAGTTCGCTGGGCAGAAGCAAACGATCCGGCGACCTTCGAGAGCCAGATCGACGACAGGACCAAGGCGATCTTCATCGAGAGCCTGGCCAATCCCGGCGGCGTCTTCGTCGACATCGAGAAGATCGGCGACATCGCCCGCAAGCACGGCCTGCCGTTGATCGTCGACAACACGCTGGCTTCGCCCTATCTGGTCCGGCCGATCGAGCACGGCGCCGACATCGTCGTGCACTCGCTGACCAAATTCATCGGCGGCCACGGCAATTCGATCGGCGGCGTCATCGTCGATGGCGGCACCTTCGACTGGTCGAAGTCCGGCAAATACCCGATGCTGTCGGAGCCGCGTCCTGAATATGGCGGCCTCGTCCTGCACGAAACTTTCGGCAACTTCGCCTTCGCGATTGCCGCCCGTGTGCTCGGCCTGCGCGACATCGGCCCGGCGATCTCGCCCTTCAACGCTTTCCTGATCCTGACCGGCCTGGAGACGCTGCCGCTGCGCATGCAGCGTCATTGCGACAATGCCGCGAGCGTTGCCGGCTGGCTGTCGAATCATCCGAAGGTAGCCTGGATAAACTATCCTGGGCTGCCAGGCGACAAGAACAACGCGCTGCAGAAGAAATATTCGCCGCAGGGCGCAGGCGCGGTGTTCACCTTCGGCCTCAAGGGCGGCTACGAGGCCGGCATCAAATTCGTCGAGGCGCTCGAACTGTTCTCGCACCTCGCCAATGTCGGCGACACCAAATCGCTGGTCATTCATCCGGCCTCGACCACGCATCGCCAGCTTTCCGACGAGCAGAAGATCAAGGCCGGCGCCGGACCTGACACCGTCCGCCTTTCGGTCGGCATCGAGGACGTCAACGATATCGTTGCCGATCTCGAGCAGGCGCTCGGCAAGGTCTGATATGTCGGCCTTTCTTGCGCTCAACATCGATGCGGTCGAACCTGAGGCCGGCGCGCCGGCCCGGGACCGGGTGATTTCGGGCGATCCCAAATTCCGCACCTGGAATATCGAGGAGCGCGACGGCGGCCTCTATGCCGGCATCTGGGAAGCGACGCCGGGCAAATGGCGCATCGTCTATGACGAATGGGAGTTCTGCCACATCCTGTCCGGCGTCTCGGTGATCGCCGAGGATCGCGGCGAGGCGCGCACGGTCAGGGCCGGCGACAGCTTCGTGCTGCGGCCAGGGTTCAAGGGCACCTGGGAAGTGCTCGAGACGACGCGCAAGGAATATGTGATCAGGCTTTGAGTGGGTTTCCGGTTGGCGAAGGCCTATCGCCTCGTCATTCCATGGCGAAGCAAGGAGCGAAGCGACGCGCGAAGTCGGGCTACGCCTCGCTCAGAAACTGACAGTCACCCGCTCCAGCCCATGAAAATGATAGCTGTCGCGGAAACGCGGTTCCTCGGCCAAATGCAACTCCGGCAGCCGGTCGAATAGCGTTTTCAACGACACCTGCAGCTCCAGCCTGGCCAGCGGCGCGCCGATGCAGAAATGGATGCCGGCGCCGAAGGAGACGTTCTTCTGGTCCATGCGGGCCGGATTGAAGGTGTCGGGCTCGGCAAAAGCCAACGGATCGTGGTTGGCCATGCCGAGCAGCAGCGCGACCATTTCTCCGGCTTCGACCAAAATGCCCGGCGAAACTTCCATCTCTTCATAGGCGTAGCGTAGGAACATATGCAGCGGCGGGTCGTAACGCAGGCATTCCTCGACCGTCGCGACATTCGCCTCCGGTGTCGCAAAGAAGCGGCGCGGATCGCCGCCTTGCGCCAGGATCGAGCGCACCGCGTTGCCGGTCTGGTGCACGGTCGCCTCATGGCCGGCATTGAGTAGCAGGATGGCCGAGGAAACCAGCTCGTCTTCCGAGAGCTTTTGGCCGTTGTCCTGGGCTTCGATCAAGAGCGACAGCAGATCGTCGCCGGGTTTCTTGCGCCGCTCCGCAATGTAGCCGCGCAGGAAGTCGGAAAAGTCGCGCGCGGCGCGGTTGGCCGTGTCCTCGGTCTCGCGCGTGCGGCC
This sequence comes from Mesorhizobium sp. B1-1-5, assembly GCF_006443065.1. Lineage (NCBI taxonomy): Bacteria > Pseudomonadati > Pseudomonadota > Alphaproteobacteria > Hyphomicrobiales > Phyllobacteriaceae > Mesorhizobium > Mesorhizobium sp. B1-1-5. The sequence goes on from NZ_VFWS01000003.1 coordinate 110,168, forward strand.
ATGCATGTACATGGCGACCATCCGATGCGACCAGTCGAGCAGTTGCGGCCCCATTTCGACCGGAACGCCGAGCATTTCGGCTATGATGGTGATCGGCAAGGGCGAGGCGTAAGCGGGCAGAAGGTCGACGCCGTTTGGCTCGAAGCGGTCGATCAGCTCGTTGGCCAAGACCTCGATGCGCGGCCTGAGCCGCTCGACCTGACGTGAGACGAAGGCGCGATTGACCAGCGTTCTGAGCCGCGTATGCACCGGCGGCTCGAGCTCCAGCATGGAATTGGCCTCGATGGCGTCGAAGGCCGCGAGATGCGAGCGGTCGCCGCCGATGCCGCGGCTGTCGGGAATTCCGGCCGGGTTCTGCCGGCCGAAACGGCGGTCGCGCAGCAAGCGGTTGACCTCATCGAAGCCGCCAAAGCACCAGAACCCATAATCTTCCCAGAAGAAGCTGTTGGCAGTGCCGTGCAGGAAGGCGTAGGCCTCGTAAGGGTTCTGCACGAAGGCTGGCTCATGCGGATCGAGCCGCAGACGGCGGCTTTTTGGATCAAACTCGAGATAGGCAGGTATCAAATCGGTCATCTCAGACCATTAGCGCGCCTTGTCGACGCGATGCCAGACCGTATCTTGGTCCCGTGAAGCCGAGGCGTTGAGCCAGACGAGCGGCGTGGGCATTGCGAGCTGTCTAAGGCCGGGTTGCTCAAGGCCGGCAATGATGTCTCGAGGGCGACATCGTTCCAGTTTGATAGCCGGCTAAATGATCAAGCGTCGCGTCAGTGGCCCGTCTTCAAGATGCCCGTGACCTTCGCGGCAATCGCCGCGTCGAGCGCCGGCCAGTTCGCGAGCAGCTCGCGGGGAAAGCGATAGGTAAGGCTGAGATCGTCGCCGACCTGGATGTCACGCTCGCAGGGCGCCAAGGATTCCTCCGCGCTCGGGCCGCTCAGGCAGCGGGCGACGAACGGGTCCTTGCCGGGACGCTCGGCAACAGCCAGCACCTCGTTGAGATAACCTGATTTTTCGCTGAAGGCATAAACCGTCGTGCCGCCCGGGCCGGGCGTCCCCGGCTTGTCGATCAGAGCGCTGTAGATGGGCGCGAAACGGCCGCTCATGTCGCGCGACATCATGCGCGGCTCGAACGACAGGAAGATGATCTTCCTGGTCGTCGCATGGTTGAAGTCGTCGCGCGCGGCCGTGCTGTAGCCGTCCATTTCGGGATAGCGCAGATAGAGGTCGAGCCGCGAGGCGATGCCGTCGCGCCTGGCCTGGTCGAAGCGGATGAAGTTTGCCGGCACGCTGATGAGATTGTTGCCCATGACGATCTGGCGCACCGTCGTGTCATCCGTATAGCCGGCCATGGCGATCGATCGTCCAAGCCATTTGCCGCCGACGCTGATGGCAATCGAAAGCAGCGCCAGCGCCGCGAAGATATAAAAGACCCGCTTCATCAAGGTCGAGTTGACGACCTCGAAGTCCGCGCTCTCGGCAACATTTGCCTCTCTCATTTGCTCTTCCCCGATCCGCCCACCTGTCTTTCGGCGGCACAGCCTGCGCGGCATGGCTCTTGCAGCGCGTTGGCACGACTGTGCGTTTTCATGGTAAACGGTTGGTAAACATGGATCCCGTTGTGCTTGTTCTTTACGCTTTCGCGGTTGGTCTGACGGCTTGCGGACTGGCAGGATCGGCCATGGAGTTGCTGGCCGGCCGGCGCCTGGCCTTTGCTGAACCCTATGTTTCGCCCGTCCATATCCTGCGTTCGCTCGCGGCAACGGCCTGCGCCGGGCCGTTCATGCTCACCAACGAGGCCTTGGCCGCCCAGCGCGAGGGTCGCATCGGCACGATTGCGCTGTTGTCCTGCGGCTGCACGGCCATCGCCTGGGCGCTGGCGCTAGGCGTCGTCCTCATCGCCATTGCATCCTGGGCGACAGCCAACTTAGGGTCTTTCGAATTCGCTGTTTGAGACGATTCGGAGACGAACAATGCCGGTCTATGCGATCGATGGGAAAGCGCCTGAGTTCGAGGACATCGCTACGAACTGGATCGCGCCGGACGCCACGCTGATCGGCAATATCCGGATCGGCCGCAATGTCGGCTTCTGGTTCGGCGTCGTCGTCCGCGGCGACGGTGAACCGATCATCATCGGCGCCGACACCAATGTGCAGGAACACGCGATCATGCATACCGATCCGGGCTTTCCGCTGACCATTGGCGAAGGCTGCACGATCGGCCACCGCGCTCTGCTGCATGGCTGCACGATCGGTGACAACAGCCTGATCGGCATGGGCGCCATCGTGCTGAACGGCGCCAGGATCGGCAACAACTCGCTGGTCGGCGCCGGCGCCCTGGTGACCGAAAACAAGGTTTTTCCGGACAATTCGCTGATCGTCGGCTCGCCCGCCAAGGTGATAAGGACGCTGGACGAAGCGGCGATCGAGCGGCTGCGTGTCTCGGCGGCCCACTATGTGGCCAATGCCAAACGCTTCAAGGCCAAGCTCAAGACGGTGTGACGGCGGCGGGCAGCAACTCCGCCTGTTTTCATCCGCGGCGGCTGTTCATCGCTTCACGCAGCAGAAGAGCGCCGGCTTCGAAGCCGGCCTCCTCCGCGCCTTCCAGCGCCGTTTCGTAGTCGTCGATCCGGGTCCGCAGCGACGGGTCCGCGCCTGACAAGAGCAGGAGACGGATCGCCTCGGCGTCACGCCGAGACACCGCATAGTGAAGGGGAGTCCAGTCGTTCACGCCGCGCATATCCGGGTCGGCGCCATGCGCGAGCAGGATATGGATGACGTCCAGCCGGTCAGGCCGTTCCGTCGACAGCGCGGCAATGATCGATGGAAACCCGGCCGGGTCCTCATAATTCGGGTTTGTGCCGGCATCGAGCAAGGCGGTGATGAGCGCGGCCGGGCTCCAATAGATCGCATATTCGAGCGGATGGCCAAGGCCGAGCTCGAATGGCATCCGCTCGTCCAACCAGCGCGCAGAGCCGCCGAGCGCCTTGCCAAGGCCTTCGAAGTCACCCGCCTTGAAGGCGTAGTCGATAGCCTTGAAAAGGCGGTGTCTGGCGCCGCGATCCTCAGGGACTTCCAGCATCGCCTTCATCCGCAACGAACAAGCCATACTGCTCCCATCCGCCTCGGCGGGGAAGGGCGTGCCGACCATGGCGCTTCGGCAGCTGAGCGCCGATTGGTTCAGCCGGCGGGCGGCGACCGAAATGGCGGAGCCGGCCCCGGGGACAGGGGCCGGCTCCTAAAACCCGGTCGTTGGGGACGGGGCGGGTGGGGACTCGCCCGGGCTTTCTTCCTGGGCGCGCCGCCGCGTCACGGCGACGTGCCCGATCGCTTTGGCGCCTTAGCGGACGCTGGCGACCGCGTCGTCGCGGCCGTCGTTGATCGTCACCCAAACGCCCGAATTCTCCGTCGATTGACGCTTGAGGTAGGTGTAGACGGTGTCGTTCCAGGCGAGCACTTTCGGCTCGAGATTGTCGAGGATGAATTCGCCGAGGCTGGTGCGCACCGTCAGCACCGCGTGGCCGTCGCCATTCGGCTGGCGCACCACCGTCATCAACAGATTGCCGGCTGGCACGCCCGCGGCCATCAGTTCGCGGCGCTTCTCCAGCGCGTAATCCTCGCAGTCGCCATAACCTTTGTCGGGATAGGCCCAGTATTCCTCGACACCGTAGATCTCCATGTCGGTGCGCGGCTTGACGCGGGTGTTGACCGTATTGTTGACGTTGACCATCGTCGCCCACAGCTTGCGTGTCAGCTCGACCGGCGAACCCTTCGGCGTCCGTTCATTGCATTCGACCGGAATGCGCTGGCAGAAATCGTAGTGACCGACCGGCTGGGTGGTGCGGCCACCCGTATGCATGAAAGCCGGTCCTGCGCTTGCCGGTCCCCAAGCGGAAAGCTGCATCGCCATTGCCAAGAGCAACAGCTTGCCCCTCGTCATTTTCATTGTTGTAGTCTCCCCGTTTGAGGAGACTGTGCCACGTTGGGATTTATTTGACGCAAAAACCCGAAGTAGACATTGAGTAAAACGCCAGTAGAATAAACATAAAATTTGAACTACTGCGATTTCGGATTATTCAGATTTCGCCGGCTCGCGTGAGGTCTTGATAGCGCTGGCGATCCGCGTCCGACCCGCCAAACCAGCAACAAAAAAACCGACCGCTGCCGGCCGGTTCGCGTCGCGCTTGCGGTGCGGGTTTGCGTCAGGACCGCGGCGCGTTGAATTCCTGATCCAGGGTTTCCGGCCGCTGGATGACGGCGAATTCGATGGCGACGCCGTCCTCGAAATGGCGCACGATCTGGCCGCGCATCGTGCCTAACGTGACCTGGACGCCGATTGCCGGCTTGACGTCGATCTCGACGGCGGCACCGGAGAGCGACAGGTCGATGATGCGGCACTGATACTGGCGCCCGTCGGTGAGCTGCAGGACGCTCATCGGATTGCGCGGCGCCACGCGCTCGTGGCGGCGGTCCTCGGGCAGGTCGAGCTCATGCTTGTTGGCAAGCCAGGTGAGCTGTGCGGCAAGCTTGTCCTTCTTGCGGTCCGAGGCGATGACGGTCATGGCGAACCCGTCCTGCGACGTACGCGTCACGATGCCTTCGACACGACCGATATGGTCGATATAGGCGATGACCTTCTCGCCCGGCATGCCGATCCGGTCCGTGCGCAACGCAACGTTGCCGGGCGACATATCGACCACCTGGCAAGGATGCTCGGTGCGGTCTTCCAGCATGAAACGTCCATAGATCTTGACGCGGACACGCTGAAAGTTGCGCCGTTCAGCTCGTGACGGTGCATATTCTACCGCCGCTGACCTCATGACTGCCTACACCCCGTTGCCATTCCACGCGATGATGCGGGGAACTTCACCCGAAAAACTACAGCAAAGCAGGTTAACAAACGGGAAAAATCGGCCGCAAAGCCTGGCCCTGGAGCACGCGCAACGCGGAAAAATTCAGCGAGAGCGAGGGCAGACCTCACACTGCCAGGCTCACTCGTGACGCCCGCCGTCGAGGACGACGAGATGGCGGATGCGACGCACGCGGCCGAGCGCCGAAATGGTCTCCGGAGCATCGAATTCGGTCGGAACGAGCGAGGGGACGTCGATCGCCGGACGGTTCTTCAGGAACATCGGCTCCTTCTCGGGGTCTATCACCCGGATCGTGTCGATGAGCGCGTCGGCGAGCGGGTCGGCACCAAGCCAGAACGGCTTGTCGGCGGTGCTGATGATGCCGAGGCAGCGCGGGTTCTCGGCGCCGCCGTCCAACGGCAGCGCCAGGAGCTCGAATTTGTTGGAACGGCCGTTGCGGCTGAATCCCTCATAGGTCATGAGCAGGACCGATTTCTGATCGAAAACGCCCTGCATGAGCCGCGACACAAGCCGTTGATCCTTCTCGCGCCAGAGCGAAGGGAAGGAGAAGCCCTTGAGCTCCCGGCCATAATAGGCGCAGAGCCGTGTGCCGGCCAGCCGGAACACTGCTTCGCCACGCGTATCGCGCTCGAGGATGAAGGTGTCGGCCAGAAGCGTCTTGATGTCCGCCGGCTCCACCTCCGATCGCTTCGGGGCGAGGCGGCCATCACGCAGCTGGTTCCAATATTGGAACAGCGCGATCGATCCTTTTTCGTTCATGTCCATCCTGCTCCGCACAACCTGTCTTTTGATGTCCCATCGGCGAACAGACAGGGCGCCCTCCGATGACCTTCATGCTGTGCGGAGCAGGATGCGTGCCAGTATCGTTAACGTTTGTTCACGGCTCGGGGTCGTTAAGGTTAACAAGTGGTTTACATTGCGTGCCGCAGAAGCCTGTGGCACATCAAAACCACTCCAAAACGGTCGTTTCAGCAGCGATCGGCAGCACTTCAGTCACGAGTTTACGGGGAACAGGGGACTCGACCGGCCGTTCAGGGGAAATCCTGGACGGCCTTCTTTTTGATTCGCCGTGCTCTGATTCGCCGTTTTTTCTGTTCGGGCGCTGTGGCGATTAGCCGTTTGTGATTCCAAAGCGCGTGATCTACATGCTCGTCGAAAACGCCGAGTCCCGGACCTGCAAAGGTGCATGAGCGAGCCCGTAAGCCCCACTGAAAACGAACCGCAGCCGGACGAGGCTTCCGAGCCGCGGCATCGCGAACCTGTGTTCAACCTGCCGCCGGTGGTGCTCGCCGTGATCGGCATTTGCGCGGTCGTCTATCTGCTGCAGCAATATGTGCTGAACGAAGCGCAGCAAATGACGCTGCTCTATGACGGTGCCTTCATTCCGGTGCTGTACACAGGCCAATACGGCTTCGACTGGTTCTTGTTCACACGTCCGTTCACCTATGCGTTCATGCATGGGGGCGTCGCCCATATCGCCATCAACATGATCTGGCTTGCAGCCTTTGGCTCGCCGCTCGCCAATCGTCTTGGCGCGCTACGTTTCGCAATGTTCTACGCTGTGACCGGACTGGCCTCAGTCGCTCTGTTCTGGGCACTGCATCCCTATGGCGAGATGCCGCTCGTCGGTGCATCGGGCGCGATCTCCGGCATGATGGGCGCGGCCACGCGCTACGGCTTCCGCATCGACCGTACGTCGGGCCGGGGAGCCTTCGCCGGCGAGCCGCTGCAGATCGCATCGGTGTTGCGTTCGCGCGGCGTCATGACCTTTCTTGGCGTTTGGATGGTGATCAATCTGGCCACGGGCCTGCTCGGCTTCGCGCCGGGCATCGACGGCCAGATCGCTTGGGAAGCCCATATCGGCGGCTTCGTCGCCGGCTTTTTCGGACTGCGCTTCTTCGACCGTCCGCCGGCTGCCACCTAGAGCAGGATCCCGAAAAGTGGGAACCGGTTTTTGGAGAAGATCATGCTCCAACAAAGACATAGATCAGGATGGCGATTCAGCGAGAGGCCATCCTGATCTAGTCCTAAGGCGCACTTGAAATGCAGCCAATCACGGCGCACGATGTTGCCCAAGCACCCAGTGTCTTCCTAAGGGCGCCGGGGCTCAAAAGCCGGTCAGGCGGAGCCGGCGTCAAAGCAGTGGAGGACGCCATGACGGTTAAGGCAATTCTTGAAAGCAAGGGCCATGACGTGTTCACGCTCGGGCCCAATGAAAAACTCAGCGAGGCCATTCGCATGCTGGCCGAGCACAGGATCGGCGCGCTCGTCATCACCAACGGCGATCGCAAGATCGTCGGCATTCTCTCGGAACGCGATATCGTCAGGGTGGTGGCCAAGGAGGGCGCCGCCGCGCTCGACATCGCCGTGCGCTCGGCGATGACGCCGAAGGTCAAGATCTGCAACGAAAACCACACGGTCAACGAGGTCATGGAGATCATGACGCGGGGCCGCTTCCGCCATCTACCGGTGGAAAAGGGCGGCCAGCTCGATGGCATCGTCTCCATCGGCGACGTGGTCAAGCGCCGCATCGAGGATGTCGAGCGCGAAGCCGAAGAGATCAGGGCCTACATCGCCACGGCCTGAAGCAAACGGAAAGGTGCCGCCGGCGTTTCGTCCGGCGGCATTGGGCATTAGCGATTGTCGAGCTCGGCGCGCACGAGCGCGAGCTCGCGTCGGGTGATCCGCTAAGGACCGCCGTTCGTCGAAGAAACTGCCTTCTTGCGCCTCAACTTTCGGAAGAGCTCCAAGTCGAAGCCCGGATAGCGCTAGCCATCGCGGGTCAGGCACGGACCGAGGCGATCTTTCTGCTTTCGTTCTTTTCGATTTCAATACGCCCACCCTGCGCGAGCAGGTGCAGGATGCGCTGTTCCCCACAGCGCCGCGTCCTCTTGGACGCGCAAAAGGACGCTGTGGCACTCTAGTTTTGGCGCATGACCCCGAAAATCGATCCCGATTTTCGGGGTCATGCGCTGCGAAATGTCCATTGGAGAAGTCCCGGGAAAAACAACAAAAGCCACCGCGAGACATCGCGGCACGGGGTTTCAGGTTTTTCTGCCCTGCCTCGGCTACGAGGTCAGGGCTTCACCGGGACTGAGCGTAAGTGGACATCCACTCTCCGTTGAAATGGGTGTCCTAAGGCGGAAAAGGCCAGCGTGCGGGCTTTGCGCTTGTCTCCCAGGGCGGTTTGCACTAGCGAAGTTGCTCGTCAAATTATCCGTTTACGCATATTCGTGAATTCTAAGATACGTAGGCCGCCATGAGCATCATCGACACCCGCACCCCCGACGCAAAACGCCTGATCTCCGGCGCCACCGGCGACTGGGAGATCATCATCGGGCTCGAAGTGCATGCGCAAGTGATCTCGGAGGCAAAACTCTTTTCCGGCGCCTCGACGTCGTTCGGCGGGGCTCCCAATACCAATGTCAGCTTTGTCGACGCGGCGATGCCGGGCATGCTGCCGGTCATCAACGAGGAATGCGTCAAGCAGGCGATCCGCACAGGGCTCGGCCTGAAGGCCGCGATCAATCATAAATCGGTCTTCGACCGGAAGAACTATTTCTACCCGGACCTGCCGCAGGGCTACCAGATCTCGCAGTTCAAGCAGCCGATCGTCGGCGAGGGCAAGGTGATCGTCTCCGTCGGGCCCGACCGCCAGGGCGAGTTCGAGGATATCGAGGTGGGCATCGAGCGCCTGCATCTGGAACAGGATGCCGGCAAGTCGATGCATGACCAGCATGCGACCATGTCCTATGTCGACCTCAACCGCTCCGGCGTGGCGCTGATGGAGATCGTCTCCAAGCCCGACATCCGCTCGGCCGACGAGGCCAAGGCCTATGTGACGAAGCTGCGCACCATCATGCGCTATCTCGGCACATGCGACGGCAACATGGACGAAGGCTCGCTGCGCGCCGACGTCAACGTCTCGGTGCGCCGCCCGGGCGGCGCATTCGGCACACGCTGCGAAATCAAGAACGTCAACTCGATCCGCTTCATCGGCCAGGCGATCGAATCCGAGGCGCGCCGGCAGATCGCCATTCTCGAGGATGGCGGCAAGATCGACCAGGAGACCCGCCTGTTCGACCCGGTCAAGGGCGAGACGCGCTCGTTGCGCTCCAAGGAGGAGGCGCATGACTATCGCTATTTCCCGGATCCCGATCTTCTGCCGCTGGAATTCGACCAGGCCTATGTCGACGCGTTGGCGCAACACCTGCCGGAACTGCCCGACGACAAGAAGGCGCGGCTGATTTCGTCGCTGGGCCTGTCGACCTACGACGCCTCCGTGCTGGTGTCGGAAAAGCCGATTGCCGACTATTTCGAGAAGGTGGCATCCGGCCGCGACGGCAAGCTCGCCGCCAACTGGGTCATCAACGACCTGCTCGGCGCTCTCAACAAAGCCGGCAAAGACATTGAAAATGCTCCGCTTTCGCCAGAGCAGCTCGGCGCCGTCATCGACCTGATCAAGGAAGGCACCATCTCCGGCAAGATCGCCAAGGACCTGTTCGAGATCGTCTGGAACGAAGGCGGCGATCCGCGGCAGCTCGTCGAGAGCCGCGGCATGAAGCAGGTCACCGACACCGGCGCCATCGAGAAGGCCGTCGACGAGGTGATCGCCGCCAACCCGGACAAGGCCGAGCAGGCGCGCGCCAAGCCGACCATGGCCGGCTGGTTCGTCGGCCAGGTGATGAAGGCGACCGGCGGCAAGGCCAACCCACAGGCGGTCAACGACCTCGTCAAGGCCAAGCTCGGCATCGAGGGCTAGCGATGTTCGTGCGGACGGCGAGCGAACGCGATCTCGCAGCCGTCCGTGCGTTGCTGGTCGAGACTTGGCATGCCACTTACGACGCCGTCTATGGCGCCAAGCGGGTAACTGAAATCACGGATGACTGGCATTCGATCGCCTCGCTCAAGGCGCGGCTGACGCGGCCGAATTCCGAGTTCCTGGTGGCTGACGACGGCAAGCGGCTCGGCGGCATGGCGTTCGCCGCCGCCACCACCGACCCGAAGATCGTCCTTTTGAACCAGCTCTACGTCCACCCGGCCTGCCAGCGGCAGGGGATTGGCCGGTCGCTGCTCGATGAAGTCGAAGCCAGTTTTCCGGAGATGCATACGCTGCGCCTCGAGGTCGAAGAAGCAAATGCCGCGGCGATCACCTTCTACGAGGCGAACGGGTTCCGCCCGGCAGGTAGAACCGCCGATTGCGGCGGCAACTCGGGATTGCCCGCGATGATCATGGAGAAGCGTTTCCGCTAGAGCGCCGGCGAGCGCGCCCATTCATCGCGCGGTTTTGATTTGATCGCGCCGGTCCGCGCGATCAAGGCTGCTCGTCGCGGCGTCGCACCCTCCATAAGGCAGGGGCGCCGTCCGCAATCGGGGGAAACCATGCCGAGCTTGCCTGAATTGATGCCGACCGAGGTGTCGGACGAGACTTTTGGCGGCGTGACCTATCACGTCGCCGGCGAACTTGTGCCGGTGCTGTCGGTCGATGTGACCAACATGCCGGTCTATTTCGAGCACCATATCCTGCTCTGGAAGAACACCGCCATCACCATCGGCCTGAAATCGCTGAAGGGCGCGCTGAAGCGCATGATCGCCGGCATGCAGATATTCGTCACCGAGGCGTCGGGGCCGGGCATCATCGCCTTCAGCCGCGACGGACCGGGCCATATCGTGCCGATCCATCTTCGGCGCGGCGAGGAGATCCAGGTGCGCGAGCACCAGTTCCTAGCCGCGACCGCCAGCGTCGACTACACGTTCGAGCGCGTGCGCGGGCTGGGAACGATGCTGTTTGGCCAGAGCGGCTTCTTCATCGACCGCTTCCGCGGCGAGACAGGCGACGGCATCGTCTGGCTGCACGGTTACGGCAATGTCTTCGAGAAGGTGCTGGCGCCCGGCGAGACCATCGACATCGAGCCGGGCGGCTGGCTGTTCAAGGACGCCTCGGTGAAGATGGATACAAGGATCGACCGGCTTTCCAGCGGCTTCTTCGGCGCCGCCATGAATTTCGTCGTCAACCGCTTCACCGGGCCAGGCCGCGTCGGCATCCAGTCGATGTATCTGCATATGCCGTCGGAAGAGTAGGCGGCGAGACTGATCGAACGAAAGTCTGATCAGGCGGAGGGAATTTCCACATTGTCGATCAGGCGTGTCGTGCCGAGCCAGGCCGCCGCCAGCAGGCGGCCGTCGCGATTGCGCTGCCAGGGTTCGAGCGTGATACTCGCGCGGGCGGCGACATAGTCGACTTTCCGGAAGCCCGCGGAGACGAGGGCCTTCGCGGCGGCGTCGGTGGCGCCGGCTTCGTCCGTGCCGGCCGCAAGCGCCGCCGCCGTGCGGCGCAGGATCACGTTGAGCTTGCGCGCGATGTCGAGCTCGGCTTCGCCCAGATAGGCATTGCGCGACGACATGGCGAGGCCATGGGCGTCGCGCACCGTCGGCACGCCGACGATCTCGACCGGCAGGTCGAGGTCGCGGCAGAGCTGCCTGACGACGCAAAGCTGCTGGTAGTCCTTCTCGCCGAACACGGCGCAATCGGGCGCCGCCTGCAGGAAGAGTTTTGCTACCACGGTCGCGACGCCGTCGAAGAAACTCGGCCTGAAGTCGGTTTCCAGGCCGCGAGAGGGGCCGCCCACCGAGATCTTCGTGACGAAGCCGGCGGGGTATATTTCGTTTACGCCCGGCGTGAAGGCGAGATGCGCACCCGCATCCCGCAGCCGGTCGAGATCGCGCGCCAGCTGGCGTGGATACTTGTCGAGATCCTCCGTCGGCGCGAACTGGGCCGGGTTGACAAAGATCGAGACGACGCAGCGATCGGCCCGTTCGAGCGCGATCCTGACCAATGAGATATGGCCGTCATGCAGAGCGCCCATGGTCGGCACCATGGCGACCTTCAGGCCCGCCTGTCGCCAGTCCCGGACCTGCGTCCGAAGCGCGGTGACGCTGTCGACGACGATTGGCGCGTTCATGGCTCGTCCTTGCCGGAAGTCGTCGTGAAGACGTGGTCGGGGCCGGGAAAGGCACGGCTGCGCACCTCGGCGGCATAACGGGCCGCCGCATTCACGATCACGCCGCGCAAGTCGGCATATTCCTTGACGAATTTCGGCACGCGGTCGACGGTCATGCCGACCATGTCGTCGATCACCAGGATCTGGCCGTCGCAGTGGGCGCTGGCGCCGATGCCGATAGTCGGTATGGAAATGTGACGGGTAAGCTTCGCCGCCACGGCCTCCATCGTGCCCTCGATGACCACCGAGAAGGCGCCGGCTTTTTCCACCGCCTCTGCATCGCGGAAGAGCGCTGCGATATTGTCGTCTGTCCGCCCCTTGATCTTGTAGCCGCCGTCCTTCTCCACTGATTGCGGCTGCAGGCCGATATGACCCATGACCGGTATTCCTTCGGCGACGATCGCCGCGATCTGGGCTGCCATGTCGACGCCGCCTTCGAGCTTCACGGCCTGGCAGCCTGTTTCCCCGACGATCCGCATTGCCGACGCCACGGCCTGCGCCGGCGAGGCCTCGTAGCTGCCCGCCGGCATGTCGACCACCACGCAGGCCTTGGCCGAGCCGCGCATCACAGCCTGGCCGTGCGCGATCATCATCTCCAACGAGGCGCCGAGCGTGGTGGCGTGGCCGTGCAGGACCATGGCGACGCTGTCGCCGACCAGCAGCAGGTCGACATGCGGATCGAGCAGGCGGGCGACAGGATAGGTGTAGGCGGTGAGGCAGACGATCGGCACGCCGCCCTTACGGCGGCGAATGTCTTCGGCGCTGATCCGGCTGTCGGCGGACGGATCCCGGCTCAATCGTCACCTCCTCAAGGCGTGCCCCGAAACGGGCGGGCCGAGCTTTAGAAAGACAGGCAACGCTTGGCAAGCCGCACTGCCGCAGGCAGGGCAAATGCATCGATTTAATGCATGTCGCCCAGAAGTGTGGAGCGGTTGTGGGACGACGACATGCCTCAAGATATGAACGCATGGAGCATTTGCGTTCGGGGCATGGCAAAACCCTTGCCTTCGCGGTGACGTGACGCCATAAGCAGGGGAAAGGCGCAGCCGCTGCCGCCGCGAGGATTTGGATGAAAACTTTCCTGCTGCAGTTTTTCACCTGGTGGAACAGCCAGACGCTCGGCACCCGCTTCCACACCTGGCGCTTCGGCAAGAGGGTCGGCGAGGACGAAGCCGGCAACGTCTATTACGAGGGCGGCATCGATTCGGAAGGCCGCACGCGCCGATGGGTCATCTATCGCGACTATTCGGAAGCCTCGAAGATCCCGCCGGGCTGGCATGGCTGGATCCACCACCGGGTCGACACCGCTCCCTCCAGCGAGAACTACAAGGCTCGCGAGTGGCAGAAGGAGCATCGGCCGAACCTGACCGGAACGCCCGGCGCCTATCGTCCGCAGGGTTCCATCCTGACCAACCAGCATCGCCCGCAGGTGACCGGCGACTACGACGCCTGGACGCCGGGGTCGTAATCCCTCGGATTGTATCCAAGACGCCGCTTCGGTCCGTTATCGCCACAATTGGCATTTAGCTGCTTGCTGATAGCGCAGCCATGACTAGCCTTGGGCGTTGAGAGAATCACCCGGGCGCAACCACCGGTATTTTGCATGAGCTCTTCTAAGCAATTCCAGGAAAAGTGCGCAGCGGTTTTCCGTCCGGAATTGCGACCCAGGATTCCAGGCCACATCTCAAAGGCGCTGATCGCGGCGACGTCCATTCTGCTTGCCTCGACAGCGGTGTTCGCCGCCGCGCAGGCGCCGGCCGCGGCACCTGCGGCCTCCGACCGTATCACCAATCCGGTGGCCGCGTTCGCCGGCATCGACAAGATCACCGGCCGCATCATCACCTTCGACGTCTATATCGACGAGACCGTTCAGTTCGGCGCTTTGCAGGTGACGCCTCGCGTCTGCTATTCGCGGCCGGACACGGAGCAGCCGAAGACCGATTCCTTCGTCGAGGTCGACGAGATCACGCTCGACCGCAAGATCCGCCGCATCTTCACCGGCTGGATGTTTGCCGAAAGCCCCGGCCTCAACGCCGTCGAGCACGCCGTCTATGACGTCTGGCTCAAGGGCTGCAAGCAGAAGTCGGACGTGCCGCCGCCGACCGCGTCCAAGGCCGACACAGGCAAGCCGAAGACCGAAGCCGCCAAGCCCAGGGCTCCGGCGCAGCCGGCGGACGCCGCGTCCGAACCGACTGACGCGGCGCCGGCACCGGACGACACGACCGACACGAACTGATCTCGGAACCTGCCCGCCCTTGAGCCGTTGCAAATCGGCAACGAGGCGAGGAGGATTTCGCGATGGCCACCAGATCGATCACGGCCAACAAGCAGGAGCTTCTCGATATCGAGAAGGGCTTTTGGACAGGCGATTCCGCCTACTATGAAGCCAATGCCGATGTGGAGTGCCTGGTGGCGTTCCCGCAGATGGCGCAGGCGATGACCAACGCCGAGCTCGCAAAGACCGCCGCCAAGCCCAACAGATGGCGCGACCTCGACATCAGGTTGAAGGGCATGGTCGAGCCCGGCAGCGACATCGTCATGCTGACTTACGAGGCGCGCGCGACGCGCGAGAACGGCGAATCCTATGCTGCCCTCGTCAGCACCGGCTATGTCCATCGCGCTGACGGCTGGAAGATGATGTTCCATTCGCAAACGCCGATCGAGGCGGCAGCGCGGGCTCAAGGATAGAAGACGGCCTCGCCCTTCAGCGCCTCGGCGAGCAGCTTCTCATACTGGCCGCGCGGCACGTCGACAGCGCCGAAGCGCTTCAAATGGTCGGTCGTGAACTGCGTGTCGAGCAGCGCGAAACCGCGCGCCTTCAGCCGCTCGACGAGATGGTAGAGACAGGTCTTCGACGCGTCGGTCTCCCTGGCGAACATGCTTTCGCCGAAGAACACGCGTCCGAGCGAGACGCCATAGAGGCCGCCGACCAGCCGTTCCTCGCGCCACGCCTCGACCGAATGGCAGTGGCCCAGGCGATAGAGCTCGACATAGGCTTCGCGGATCGGCGCGTTGATCCAGGTCGAGCGGCGCTCCTCGCGCTTTTCGGCGCAGCCGTCGATCGTCGCCTCGAAATCGAAATCGTAGCGGATCTCGAACGGATGCTTGCGGATCGTCTTCTTCAGGCTGCGCGGTGTGTGGAATCCGTCCAGCGGAATGATGCCGCGCGTTTCCGGCCGCACCCAGAACACTTCCGGGTCGTTGGCGCTCTCGGCCATCGGGAAGACGCCCGAGGCGTATGCCCGAAGCAGCAGGTCGGTCGGAATGCGATAGCCTGGCGCGTAGGGGCGGGTCATCGCATCCCCGTGCTATTCACCCTTGGCCAGATATTTTTCCAGCCAGTGGATGTCGTAGTCGCCATTGGCGATGTCGGGATTGCCGACCAGGTCGCGGAACAGCGGCAGCGTCGTCTTGATGCCGTCGACGACGAATTCGTCGAGCGCGCGGCGCAGCCGCATCATGCATTCGACGCGGTTGCGGCCATGCACGATCAGCTTGCCGATCAGGCTGTCGTAATAGGGCGGGATCTTGTAGCCCGAATAGACGCCGGAATCGACGCGGATGCCGAGGCCGCCGGGCGTATGGAAATGCGTGATCGTGCCGGGCGAGGGCGTGAAGGTGCGCGGGTCCTCGGCGTTGATGCGGCACTCGATGGCATGGCCGTTGAACTTGATGTCTTCCTGCCTGACCGACAGCCCGCCGCCCGAGGCGACGCGGATCTGCTCATGCACGAGGTCGATGCCGGTGATCGCTTCGGTCACCGGATGCTCGACCTGAAGACGTGTGTTCATCTCGATGAAATAGAACTCGCCATTCTCGTAGAGGAACTCGATCGTGCCGGCGCCCGAATAGCCGAGATCGGCGATAGCCCTGGCGCAGATGCCGCCGATGCGCGAACGCTCCTCGGCATTGAGCGCGGGGGAATTGGCTTCCTCCCAGACCTTCTGGTGGCGCCGCTGCAGCGAGCAGTCGCGCTCGCCGAAATGCACACCTCGGCCGGCACCGTCGCCGAACACCTGCACCTCGATATGGCGCGGCTTCTGCAGATATTTCTCGATGTAGACGGCGTCGTCGCCGAAGGCCGCGCCCGCTTCCGACTTGGCCGTCTGCAAGGCGACTTCGAGGTCCGCTTCGGTGTGCGCCACCTTCATGCCGCGGCCGCCGCCGCCGGCGGAGGCCTTGATGATCACCGGATAGCCGATCTCGGCGGCGACGCGCTTGGCTTCCTTCTCTTCGCTGATCGCGCCATCGGATCCAGGCACGACCGGGATGCCGAGACGCTTCGCCGTGCGCTTGGCCTCGATCTTGTCGCCCATGATACGGATATGGTCGCCCGACGGGCCGATGAAGGTGATGTTGTGGGCCGCCAGGATGTCGGCGAACTTGGCATTCTCCGACAGAAAGCCGTAGCCCGGATGCACGGCATCGGCACCGGTGATCTCGCAGGCAGCGACGATCTGGTGGATGTTGAGATAGCTTTCGCGGGAAGGTGGCGGGCCGATGCAGACGCTCTCGTCGGCAAGCCGCACGTGCATGGCGTCGGAATCCGCAGTCGAGTGGACGACCACCGTCTGGATGCCGAGCTCCTTGCAGGCGCGCAGCACCCGGAGCGCGATTTCGCCGCGATTGGCGATAAGAATTTTCTGGAACATCTCCTGATTGTTCCCGGCGCTACTCAAGAACCACCAGCGGCATGCCGTATTCGACCGGCTGGGCATCCTCGATAAGGATCGCCGTCACCGTGCCGGCGCGCGGCGAGGGGATCTGGTTCATCGTCTTCATCGCTTCGATGATGAGCAGCGTCTGGCCTTCCTTGACCTTCTGGCCGACCTCGATGAACGCTTTGGCGTCGGGCGAGGGTGCCAGATAGGCGGTGCCGACCATCGGCGAGGGCACTGCGTTCTTGGACACATCGGCGGCCCCGGCCGCCGTTGCTGGCTGAGCCGCTGCCGCGGCAACAGGAGCAGCCGCAGCGAGCGGCGCGGCCACGGCATGGACGGCCTGCGCCTGGCGCGAGACGCGCACCTTGAGATCGCCGAGCTCGACCTCGATCTCGGTCAGATTGGTGTCGTTCAGAATACCCGCCAGATCGCGGATCAGTTGCTGGTCAACACCGTTCTTTTTTATCGACATTTTCGAGCCTTCTGTTTGGGGGCCGGTCACAGGCGAGCCGCCAGTGCCTGCAGCGCGAGCGTGTAGCCGAGCGGCCCGAACCCGCAGATCATGCCGACAGCGACCGGCGCGACCATGGAGACGTGGCGGAAGGGCTCCCGCGCGTGGATGTTGGAAAGATGGACTTCCGCGACGGGCAGCGGTGCTGCGGCGCGGATGGCGTCGTGGATGGCGATCGATGTGTGGCTGTAGGCGCCGGGGTTGATGACGATGCCTGCCGCCTTCTCGCTGGCTTCCTGGATCCAGTCGACCAGATCGCCCTCATGGTTGGATTGGCGAAAATCGATCTCGAGCCCGAGCGCGGCTCCGGCCGCCTTGCAGTCCTCGGCGATGGCCGCAAGCGTCTTGCCGCCGTAAATCCCCGGCTCGCGCTTCCCGAGCGCATTGAGATTTGGGCCGTTGAGGACGAAAATCGTTTTCAATATGCCGACCTTGTTCTGCGCCGACCCTAAGCCGGGCGCACTGGGCCTCTATAATGGGCATAGCCGCCCGCGAAAAGAGCGCAAGTGCGTTCTTTCGCTGTCCACAGCGGCCGGCTTTCGCGCCGCGAGCGCCTAGAGCGCGCTCTTTGCCGCTTCGATCTTTTCCGCCAGAACCTGCTGGCCGAGCGCTCCGAAGATCACCTCGTTGCCGACCACATAGGACGGCGTGCCGGTGATCGACAGTTTCGTCGCAAGATCATAGGTGCGCGAGAGCGTTTCGGCGATGCGCGGGTCCTTCATCTTCTCGCGCAGCGTTGCCTCGTCGGCGCCGAGCGAAAGCGCCACCTTGATCGCGGTCGCTTCGGTGGCGCGACCCTGGCCGCCGAGCAGCGCGGTGTGGAACTCACGATACTTCTCCGGATGCATCAGGTGGAACGCCATGGAGACGACGCTGGCCTTCTGCGAATCCGGGCTGAGGATCGGGAACTCCTTGAGCACGAAGCGCAGGTCCGGATCGGACTTGGTCAGCGCCTGCATGTCCTCGATGGCGCGTTTGCAGAAGCCGCAATTGTAATCGTAGAACTCGACGATCGTGACCTTGCCCTTCGGGTTGCCGACGACGCCGTCGAAGGTGGAGTTGAAGATCTCGTCCTTGGAGTTCTTGATGACGCCGAGCGCGGCGAGCCGCTGCTCTTCCTTCTGCTTGGCCTCGAGCGCATCCTGCACCTCGAGCAGAACTTCCGGGTTCTTCAAGAGATAATCGCGGATGATGCCTTCGACCTCCTTGCGATCGATCTTGGTGTCGGCGGAGGCCTTGGTATCGGTGGAAGACGTGATCTGGGCGACTTGCACGGTGTCGGCCCTCGCGGGCTGCGGGTTTCCCGCCATGAAGCCGAAAGCCAGCATGCCGAGCGCCACCGCCAGACCGCCGGCGCTGCCAAGCAGGATTGCCTTGTTCATATCGTCGTTCCTTTTGCCCGTTCCGGTCCGCCTTGGTCGCCGCCAGGGCCCGGGAGGTTCATTTGAGTTTGTTCGATGGCGTGTAGTTTATAATATCCTGCGCGCGGACCCAGCGGGGTTCGCCGCGCTTCAATTTCTGTTGAGCGCGCATGGCGAAGATCTTAGCGTTTTTGTAGTCGCCCGCATAATAGTGACCCTCGGCGGTGGCAAGATCGGCGGCCGGAATGTCACCGAGCTCGCCATATGCCTGCGCCAGAAAACGATAGGCTTCGGAATTCTCCCTGTCCCGCGCGACGCCGTTGTTGAGCTGGGTGACAGCCTTTTTCAGCGAATCGGGCGTGCCGACCGCCATCAGCGACTGGCCGACCGAAACCAGCAGCAGGCCGGATCGCGCGGGATCGAGGCTGGCCGCCTTGGCATAGGCGTCCGCCGCGTCCTTCGGCTTGTTGGCCTTCATCAGGATGTCGCCGCGCAATTCCTGGAAATAAGGATTCTTCGGTTGTTCCTTGATCAGCGCCGCCGTCTTGGTGAGCGCCGCGCCTGGATTGCCGTAAAGATAGGTCTGCTGCGCGTCGCCATAGCGCGAGGCGAGGCTGGTCGGGTTCTTGCGCATCAGCCGCGCGACGGCTGCCTGACCCTGCATATAAGCGGCGATCTTGATGCGCATCATGTCGTGCCGCTGCTGCAGTGCCGGCGGGTCGACAGCGTTGACGAAAGGGCTTTGCTTGACGAGGACTTCGAGGTTGGCGATGCGCTCCTGCGGCATCGGATGGCTGATCCGGTAGGGATCGACCTGGGTGCCGGCGAGCGAGAGCGCGCTCTGGAAGCGGGCGAAGGTCTTCAGCATGCCCATGCCGGACTGGCCGGTGGCGTTCAGATAGGTGATCGCCGAACGGTCGGCGGTGATCTCTTCGGTGCGCTGATAGGCAAGGATCGAGCGCTGCGCCATCTCGCCGCCGCCGGCGGCCACCCCCATGCCGGCGCCGGCAAGGCCGCGGCTGTTGGTGGTGGCGCCGGCCACCATGGCGCCGGCGCCGAGCAGCGTGGCGATGATGGCCATGGTCTTGGCGCGGTCGAGCTGGTCGCGCAATTTCTCCTGGTGGCCGCCGGCGATATGGCCGGCCTCGTGCGCGATGACGCCGATGATCTCGTTCGGCGTTTCGGCGGTCACCAGCGCGCCGGTGTTGATGAACAGCCGCCGCCCGGTGACGAAGGCGTTGAAACTCTGGTCGTTGACCAGAACGATGTCGATGCCGTCATTGGCAAGCCCCGCCGCCTTGAAGATCGGCCGGGCATAATCGCGCACCAGCGCCTCGATCTCGGCGTCGCGCACCACCGGCACGCCTTGCGCGAAGGCGCTGACCGAACTCGACAAAGCAACGGTGGCGGCCAGCAGAAGCGTCGCGAAGCCGCGCGCGGTTCGGCTGAGTGAGGTCGCTTTGCCAATTAACGGTCGAGGTCGGCTCAACATAGGTCCACTGGTAGACGAGCGGGCGAAAGATGAAAAGTCGGCGCCGGCAACTTCCTGCGCGCTTGTGATCCCCACATCAATCGGGCATTTGTGCGGCGCTGTCCCGTAACTAGGGCAGTTAGGGCAAGTCTGCTCTGGCTTGCGTCCAGAATTCGCCGAAATAGAGCAGTTGGAAGAGGTCAGATGGTCGTTTCGCTTTCGCGCCGCGGAGAAGTCGAGCCGTTCCACGCCATGGACATCCTGGCCGAAGCCAACCGGCTGAAGGCTGCCGGCGTGCCCGTGGTGTCGATGGCGGTCGGCCAGCCGTCGGATCCCGCGCCGGTCGGCGTCCGCGAGGCGGCGGCCGCGGCCCTGCGGCATGGCCGCATCGGCTACACCGACGCTCTGGGCCTGGCCGATCTGCGCAAGGCGATCGCGGCGCATTACGGCGAGCACTACGGTATCGATGTCGCGCCATCGCGCATTGCCGTCACGATCGGCTCGTCGGCCGCCTTCAACCTGGCTTTCCTGGCCATGTTCGATCCGGGCGACCGCGTCGCTATCGCCGCGCCCGGCTATCCCGCCTACCGCAACATCATGGCCGCGCTCGGCATCGAGATCGTCGAGATAGAGCTCGGCTCGGATGCCTACCTGCATGCCGAGCACCTCAAGGTCGCGCATCGCGGGAAGCCGCTGAAGGGCGTGCTGTTCGCCAGTCCCGCCAATCCGACCGGCGCGGTGATTCCGGCCGATGAGCTTGCCGCGCTGGTGAAGACTGCCGAGGAGCTCGGCATCGCCGTGATCTCCGACGAAATCTATCACAGGCTGGCCTACGCGGCGCCGGATGTCACCGCGCTGGCTCATGGCGCCGGCGTGACCGCGATCAATTCCTTCTCGAAATACTATTGCATGACCGGCTGGCGGATCGGCTGGATGGTGCTGCCGGAGGAGCTTGTGCGGCCGGTCGAGCGTGTCGCCCAGAGCCTCTATATCTCGCCGCCGGAACTGTCGCAGATCGCGGCGATCGAGGCGTTCAAGGCAACGCAGGAACTGGAAAAGGTGAAGGCGCGCTACGCCTGGAACCGCGACCTTCTGATGAAGCGCCTGCCGGAACTCGGCTTCGCGCTCGCCGCACCGATGGACGGCGCCTTCTACGCGTTCTGCGATGTCACGCGCCACACCAACGACAGCATGGCTTTTGCGCGCAAGATGCTGGCCGAGGCGCATGTCGCGGCAACGCCGGGCCGCGATTTCGACCCGCTGCAGGGCCATCGCACCATGCGCTTTTCCTATGCCGGCAGCCATGACGACATGGTCGAGGCGCTGGCGCGCATCGAACGCTGGCTGAAATAGATGCCGGAGCTCGAGCAGGCATTGGCCGAAGTCGCCGCCGAAATGGCGGAGCGCACCGATCGCGGCGAGGTGGCGACCTACATCCCGCAGTTGGGCAAGGTCGATCCGAAGAAATTCGGCATTGCCGCCGTGACCAATGACGGCCGCGTCATACTGGCCGGCGATGCCGATCAGCCCTTTTCGATCCAGAGCGTCTCGAAAGTCTTCACGCTCACGCTGGCGCTGGGCAAGGTCGGCGATGCGTTATGGCATCGCGTCGGCCGCGAGCCATCCGGCAACCCGTTCAACTCGATCGTCCAGCTCGAGCATGAGAACGGCATACCGCGCAATCCGTTCATCAATGCCGGCGCCATCGTCGTCTCCGACGTCCTGCTTGCGGGCCATCAGCCGCGCGAGGCGATCGGCGAAATCCTGCGCTTCATTCAGTTCCTCGCCGATGACGATACGATCATCATCGATCGCGAGGTGGCGGCATCCGAGCGCGCCACCGGCCACCGCAACTTTGCCCTGGCCAACTACATGAAATCCTTCGGCAATCTCCATCATGCCCCCGAGCTCGCGCTGGGTGTCTATTTCCACCATTGCGCGGTTGCCATGAGCTGCCGTCAGCTCGCCATGGCCGGCCGGTTTCTTGCCAATGGCGGCAGGAACCCGGCGACCGGGCATTCGGTCGTCTCGGCCGAACGGGCACGCCGCATCGGCGCGCTGATGCTGACCTGCGGCCATTATGACGGTTCCGGCGATTTTGCCTTCCGCGTCGGCATCCCCGGCAAAAGCGGTGTCGGCGGCGGCATTCTCGGCATCGTGCCAGGGGTTGCTTCGCTGGCGGTGTGGTCGCCCGGCCTCAACGAGAACGGCAACTCCAAGCTCGGCTCCATCGCCATGGAGAAGCTCGCCCGGATGATGAACTGGTCGATCTTCGCGCCGTAAAGCAGCAAAGCGTTGGCGGTTTCCACCCGGAACGGCGCTGAAAAAGCAGACGGCGAAATGAAAAATCCCGCGCCTGATGCGGCGCGGGATTTTTTCAAAAGATCAGCTTAACGATCTGAAAGGTTTAGAAAAAACCCTTGCGCTGCCACCAGCCGGCGCGCTTCGGCTTGTCTTCGGCCTTGGCGTCGTCGGACACGTTCGAAGACACGACGGGGACAACCGGCGCGTCGACTGACTGTGGCTTACGCCGCGTTGGATGGGTAGGCTCCGCCTCCGTGGCCGCGGGAGCGGCAGCCGTCGGCTCCGGCTCGGCAGCCACAGGCGCAACCTGGGCCTCGGCCACAGGCTCGGACACCGTCTCGGCCGCGGCTTCCTCAGCCACCTTCTTGGCCCTCGAACGGCGGGGCTTCTTCGGCTTTTCGACCACCTCGGCATCGTCGTTGGCCGCGGCGGGAGCAGCAGGTTGCTCCGCAGGAGCGGCCATCGCCGGCTCGCTTACGGCGTCCTGGCCTTCAACCGACTCACCCTCGGTATCGCCGACGGTTTCGCCGGCAACGGCCTCCGAAGCTTCGTCCTCACGGCGGTTGCGCTTGCCGCCGCGCTTCCCGCGCCGGCGCTTCTTTCCGGAACTGTCGTCGGCATCGGCCGCTACGGCCTCGCCGCCGGCGGTCGCCTCCTCGGCGGCCTCGTCCGTCGTCTCGTCATCGGTTTCGCCGTCTTCCGTCGGCGCCGCCGCGACGTCCCCATTGTGCTCGCGGTCGCGATCCCTGCCGCCACGCCGCCGCCGGCGCTTGCGGCGCTTGCGGTCACGGCCTTCGCCATCCTCGGACCGCTGCTGGTGCTGGTCCTGCTGCCCGTGGCGCGGCTGTTCGGCCTGGACCGAGACCTCGTCCTCCGCTTCCTCGACGACAATCTCGTCCTCGGGCTCGTCCGGCTCGACATAGGCCGGTAGGCTGCGCACCTCGACAAAACCTTCCGGCTTCTCGGCGATGGCGCCGCGGAAGATCGCGTAATGCTGGGTGCCGAGCGTCTCGTCAGCCTCGATCGTGATCGTCAGGCCGAAGCGGGCTTCGAGCTCCACCAGGTTGGCGCGCTTATGGTTGAGCACATAGAGCGCGGTCGCCGACGGCGTGCGCACGATGATGTGACTGCGCGAATCCTTGAGCAGGAATTCTTCGATCGCCCGCACGACCATCAGCGCCACGGAGGAATCGGAGCGCACATGGCCGGTGCCGCCGCAATGCGGGCAAGGCTTCATGGTCGATTCCAGCACGCTGGCGCGGATACGCTGGCGCGACATTTCCATCAGGCCGAAGTGTGAGATGCGGCCCACCTGGATACGGGCGCGGTCGTTCTTGAGGTGATCCTTCAGCCGCTTCTCGACGGAGCGGTTGTTGCGGTTCTCCTCCATGTCGATGAAGTCGATGACGATCAGGCCGGCAAGGTCGCGCAATCGCAACTGCCGCGCGACTTCCTCCGCCGCTTCCAGATTGGTGTGGAGCGCCGTCTCCTCGATCGAATGCTCCTTGGTGGAGCGGCCGGAGTTGACGTCGATCGAAACCAGCGCCTCGGTCTGGTTGATGATGATGTAGCCGCCGCTCTTCAGCGTCACCTGCGGCTGCAGCATGCGGTCGAGCTGCGCTTCGATGCCGTTGCGCACGAAGATCGGCGTGGTGTCGCGGAACGGCTGAACCACCTTGGCGTGGCTCGGCATCAGCATGCGCATGAAATCCTTGGCCTCGCGGTAGCCATCTTCGCCGGAGACAAGGATCTCGTCGATGTCCTTGTTGTAGAGATCGCGCACCGAACGCTTGATCAGGCTGCCTTCCTCATAGACCAGGGCCGGGGCCGAGGACTGCAGCGTCAGGTTGCGGACGTTTTCCCATAGCCGCATCAGATATTCGTAGTCGCGCTTGATCTCGGCCTTGGTGCGGCTCTCGCCGGCGGTGCGCAGGATGACGCCCATGCCCTGCGGCACGTCGAGATCGGCCACGACCTCCTTCAACCGCTTGCGGTCCTGGGCGTTGGTGATCTTGCGCGAGATGCCGCCACCGCGCGCCGTGTTCGGCATCAGCACCGAATAGCGGCCGGCAAGCGACAGATAGGTGGTGAGCGCCGCGCCCTTGTTGCCGCGCTCTTCCTTGACCACCTGCACCAAAAGGATCTGCCGGCGCTTGATGACTTCCTGGATCTTGTACTGGCGACGCACCGGCTTGCGGCGGTTGCGGATTTCCTCGAGCGCGTCCTCGGCGCCGACCGATTCGACCTCGTGCTCATCCGAATGCGAGGCCGAGACGTCCTCCAGCATGCCGCGATCATCATCGCTGGCGGCGACTTCGCCGCTTTGCTGATCCGCCTGCGGCATCGCCTCGGAAATCACGTCGGCATCGATGCTCGCGGCAATCGAAGTAGGGCCGCCTTCGGAAGGCTTACCATCGTCGTCGTCCGTGGCGTCATCTCCGCCAGCTTCGGCGCCTTCAGCCGCTTCCGATACGGCCTCGACGGCCTCGGAGGCTGTTCCGGCATTTTCTGCCGGGGTAGCGGCGGTCTCGCCCCGGGCTTCCTCGCCCTCGGCAACGTCAGCGGCGGTTTCGTCGCCGCCTGTAGCCTCGACCGGGCTTTCCTCGTTCTCCGAGGCAGCGTGCTTGTGCTCGCCGCGGTCGCGGTTCTTGCCGCCGCGCCGGCGGTTGCGCCGGCCGCCGCGGTCGCGCGCCTGCTGCTCTTCGCCGTTCTCGGCCTCCTCGTCGTCTTCGTCCTCGGCCTCCTGCGCCTCGGCGCGCAGCAGGGCCTGACGGTCGGCGACCGGGATCTGGTAATAATCGGGATGAATTTCGCTAAAGGCGAGAAAACCGTGACGGTTGCCGCCATATTCGACAAAGGCCGCCTGGAGGGACGGTTCGACGCGGGTTACGCGGGCGAGATAGATGTTTCCTTTGAGCTGCTTTTTGTCCTGGGATTCAAAGTCGAATTCTTCGATGCGGTTACCGCGAACGACAACAACGCGTGTTTCCTCCGGGTGGGAGGCGTCTATCAGCATCTTGTTGGGCATTATTTTGTTTCCTGCCGGCAGCCGACGGCCGCAGCTGGCGTGGCAATGCCCGCCGCTGTGCGCCTGTATCTGTGTGCATGCCGGATAATTGAATGTCCGCCGGCCGCCGCTTGAGCGCAATGGCGGTGCCGCCCGCAGCCATTACGGCGCGGTTTGATGCGGACCTTTCCATGATTGCGCTTGAAGCCATCGGCACCCGGCAGAACCTTTTGAACCAAAGCCCGGGCTAAGCCGGACCAGCTTGTTTGCTCATAAAGAGCCGGCGCGGGGACAAACCCGGCCGTTTTCCTCACGCAAGCGATTCCCCCGCCACGAGGGCACGCCTGCGAAAATCGTCGCGACCACCTGAGCCTGGAAGGGTAAAGGAGCCGCCTTTGCATCCAGCCTTTGGCAGGAAACTGCTGAGGCGAGCGGTTCCAGGATTGCAGTGATCCAATGTCGCTTTTATGATTTGGCGGGATGGAAGGCAACCCCGATTTCGGATGCCGGCAAAAAGCGCTTCCCCTGGGGAAGGCGTCTTCGTCCCACTCCTTGAAAGGCTTGGTTAACCTTCTCTGAATACCAATCGTTAATCGAGTTGGCGGCCTGACAGGCATTCTGCGAGAAGACCGGGCGCAATGCGTCAAACCGGGAGCGACGAATAAGAGATGGGATCGGCGGGCGCCGCAGACAAGAGGGGTGGGGCCACCGGGCATCTCCTGCGCGTTACCTGGACTGGCTTGCTGCTGGCGGTCCTGTCCTGTTTCGTCGCCGCCGCGCACGCCGACACCCTGCTTGGCGCAACCGGCTACAAGATGGCCGGCGACGCCACGAAGATGCGCATCGTCGTGAATTTCGACCACGAGCCGGACGTCAAATGGTTCCTGCTGCGCGGTCCCAATCGCCTGGTCGTCGATCTGCCGCGCACGCGATTCGCGCTCGACGCCAAGGATGTGAAGCCGCGGGGCCTTGTGCGGGCCATTCGCTACGGCGATCAGGGACATGGCTCGCGCCTGATCCTCACCGGCAAGGGCCCTTTCGTCGTCGACAAGCTCGACGTGCTCAAGAATGACGACGGCAGCGGCTACCGCATCGCCATCGATATGTCGGCTGCCTCCGAGCGGGAGTTCGACGAAGCTCTCGCCAACCAGTCGCTGACGACCGGTTCGACGGTTTCGACCGAAAAGGGCGAACGGGTCGGCACCGGACCGGTCTCGGCGCCGGGCCATCGCTTCACGGTGGTTATCGATCCCGGTCATGGCGGCGTCGATGGCGGCGCCGAAAGCTCCGCCGGCACGGTCGAGAAGGACGTCACGCTCGCTTTTGCCAAGGAACTGCGCGACAAGCTGGCCGCGGTCGGCAAATACGATGTCTACATGACACGGGACAACGACGTGTACCTGGCGCTCGACGAACGCGTGCGCATCGCGCGCCAGCACGAGGCCGATCTTTTGATCTCCGTCCATGCCGATACGATCGCCGTCAAAGGTCTTCGCGGTGCCACGGTCTACACGCTTTCGGACAAGGCTTCCGACCCGGAAGCCCAGGCGCTCGCCGATCGCGAGAACCTGTCCGACCAGTTCGCCGGAATGAAGATCGAGGACGACAACAAGGAAGTCACCGACATTCTGATCGACCTGATCCGCCGTGAGACCCATGGTTTCTCGATGAGCTTCGCCCACACGCTGGTCGGTCAGCTGTCGACCAGCGTCGGCATGATCAACAATCCGCAGCGCTCGGCCGGCTTCAGGGTGCTCAAGGCTCCGGACGTGCCGTCCGTCCTGGTCGAGCTCGGCTACCTCTCCAACAACAAGGACGAGGCGCAACTGCTGAACGCCGACTGGCGAGGCAAGGCGGCGCAAAGCATAACCAACGCGGTTGCCCTGTTTGCCGCCGCCAAGGCCGGAACCGCGACGGGCGGCTGACCCGCCGCACCTGCCCGCAACCGCCGCACGTCTGCAACCGCAAGCAGCGTTGCATGACAACAACACCCGGCGTTATTATTCGGCAACCGAGTCCTCAAATTTCGCGCTGCCGTATTTTGTCCACATGGCCGCTACATGGGTTTTTCGATTGCGGATTGGGACCGCCCCGGGAAGCTTGCGCGACTGTCGGCTTCGTTTAGGAAATTCCCGAACCTCGGACTGGAGCGGGCATGATTCGTCTCATCGGCTATTTCTTTGGCATCGGCACGACGCTGGCGCTGCTGGTGGCGGCCGGTCTTGCCATCTATATCAGCCATCTGACCAAGGACCTGCCCGACTACGAGGTTCTGGCCAAATACGAACCGCCGGTGACGACGCGCATCCATGCCTCCGACGGCGCGCTGATGGCTGAATATGCGCGCGAGCGGCGTCTCTATCTGCCGATCCAGGCCATCCCGGACCGCGTCAAGGCCGCCTTCATGTCGGCCGAGGACAAGAATTTCTACAACCATCCCGGCATCGACATCACCGGACTTGGCCGCGCCATCATCGTCAACCTGCAGAATCTCGGTTCGGGCCGGCGGCAGGTCGGCGCCTCGACGATCACCCAGCAGGTGGCGAAGAACTTCCTGCTCTCTTCCGATCAGACTTATGAGCGCAAGATCAAGGAGATGATCCTGGCCTTCCGCATCGAGCAGGCCTATTCGAAGGACCGCATCCTCG
This sequence comes from Mesorhizobium sp. B1-1-5, assembly GCF_006443065.1. Lineage (NCBI taxonomy): Bacteria > Pseudomonadati > Pseudomonadota > Alphaproteobacteria > Hyphomicrobiales > Phyllobacteriaceae > Mesorhizobium > Mesorhizobium sp. B1-1-5. The sequence continues at coordinate 137,996 of NZ_VFWS01000003.1, forward strand.
AGCTCTATCTCAACGAAATCTTCTTCGGCTTTGGCGCCTACGGCGTCGCGGGCGCCGCGCTCACCTATTTCGACAAGTCCGTCAACGAGCTGACAGTCGCGGAAGCCGCTTATCTCGCCTCGTTGCCGAAGGGCCCGAACAACTATCACCCCTTCAAGCACGCCGACCGTGCCCTGGAGCGCCGCAACTGGGTCATCGACCAGATGGTCGAGAATGGCTACGTCACCCGCGAGGAGGGCGACAAGGCCAAGGCCGAACCGCTCGGCGTGACGCCGCGCCGCAACGGTTCCTACCTGTTTGCCGGCGAGTACTTCACCGAGGAAGTCCGCCGCCAGATCATCGCGCGCTACGGTGAGAATGCGCTTTACGAGGGCGGCCTGTCGGTGCGCACCACGCTCGATCCGAATATCCAGCTTATCGCCCGCAAGGCGATGCAGAACGGCCTGCTCAAATACGACATGCTGCGCGGCTATCGCGGTCCGGTGACGCATATCGATGTCTCCGGCGACTGGGGCGTGCCTCTCGGCAATGTGAAGGGTCTCGAGGACGTTCCGGAATGGACGCTGGCCGTCGTGCTCGACAGTTCGGCAACCGGGCTGACCATCGGCATCCAGCCGACGCGGCAGATTTCCGGCGATCTGGTCAAGGAACGCGTCCAGGGCACCGTCAGCAAGGAGGACATGGGCTTCGCCATGCGCCACTTCGTCAACGGCAAGTCCGTCAGGGCGAAGTCTCCGGCCGACGTGCTGGAGCCCGGCGATGTGATCTTCGTGCAGAAGAACGACGGCTCCGACAACACCTACATGCTGCGCCAGGTGCCGGAGGTCGAAGGCGGCCTCGTCGCCATGGATCCGCATACCGGCCGCGTGCTCGCCATGGTCGGCGGCTTCTCCTACGCGCAGTCGGAATTCAACCGCGCCACCCAGGCGATGCGCCAGCCCGGTTCCTCGTTCAAGCCGATCGTCTATTCGGCGGCGCTCGACAATGGCTACACGCCGGCTTCGGTGATCATGGACGGCCCGATCACCATCCAGAGCGGCAACACCACCTGGACGCCGAAGAACTATGACGGCACGGTCGCGGGCCCGGCCACCTTGCGCTCGGGCATCGAGAAGTCGCGCAATCTGATGACCGTGCGGCTGGCCAACGACATGGGCATGAAGCTGGTCGTGGAATATGCCGAGCGCTTCGGCGTCTACGATCATCTGGCGCCCTATCTGCCGATGGCGCTGGGCTCGGGCGAGACGACCGTCATGCGCATGGTGTCGGCCTATTCGATCATGGCCAATGGCGGCAAATCGATCAAACCATCGCTGATCGACCGCATCCAGGACCGTTACGGCAAGACGGTGTTCAAGCAGGACGAGCGCGGCTGCGAAGGCTGCAACGCCACCGAGTGGAAGAACCAGACCGAGCCGGAGCTGGTCGACAATTCCGAGCAGGTGCTCGACCCGATGACGGCATACC